>JACPSI010000093.1 GCA_016193365.1 Ignavibacteriales bacterium | reverse complement strand
GAAACATCAATTGCTCATCGAGGAGCTTGTTCAGGTGTTCCGCGAACAGGGCTTCCTTGTCAATTCCGCGGATGGTGTGGAGGGATTTTCGCGGCCCATGGAACTTCACAACGACGGATACGGGGACCAGGAAGACAAAGTGCCGGACGTTTATGCCTACGACCAGTCCCAGAAACGAAATATCATTGGCGAGGCAAAAACAGGGTCAAACGATTTTGAAACAGAACATGCACTCACGCAGTACAACGTGTTTCTGGACCAGGTCGACAAACGGACGGGGACAAGAGCTTTGCTGTATGTTATCGTCCCCTCCCTGAAGGTAGCAGAATTCAATTCCTTCATCACGCATTACATCCACAGAGAATACTGGGAAAACATTGTTGTCGTGAGCTCCTCCCGGTGGGAAACCTGATCACGCCGGCCGAAGTTTTGCAAATTTCAGGATCAGCCTTTTCACGCCATATCCTTCAAACTGCACCGCCGCTTTTCTCGACTCACCATTTCCCGTCACCTCGATGACTCTTCCTTTCCCAAATGTTTCATGTACTACCATCGACCCTCGTTGGAACTCAAACGTATCCTGAGATTCTGATTCATAATCCGGCAGGACGTCAATGCTCTGAGCCGGGAGGGGCCGTTTCGCTCTGCGGTCGCCATTGCGTTGATTGCTCCGAACACCATTGGATGCTGCGGCTGATGTTCTCCGATGAAGTTCATTGGTCACACGCTCGACGTTGTCTGTCCCAATTTCCGTCAGGAATCTTGAAACGCTCGGATACGATACCTCCCCGAACCGATAACGAAGTTTCGTGTGAGTGATGTACAGCTTTTTCTGCGCCCTCGTGATGCCGACATAGAACAACCGCCGTTCCTCCTCGAGATCCGTTCTCTCGATGGTGTTTGAATAAAACGGCAGAAGCCCCTCTTCCAGTCCCGCGATGAAAACGACGCGAAATTCGAGCCCCTTTGAAGAATGCAGTGTCATAAGGGTAACGGCATTCCTGCTGCCTTCCCATGTGTCGATATCGGACACAAGAGCCACTTCCTCCAGGAAGGAATCGAGAGATGGATCCTCCCGCTCGTCGCAAAACCCCGATATCGCCGACAACAATTCCTGGACGTTTTCCCAGCGATTCATCGATTCAGGCGTTCCTTCTTCTTTAAACATCTTTAACACGCCAAGTTCATCGATAAGAGAACGAGAGAGTTCCGTGAGGGACATCTGCGGCATCAGAAGACGGTATTTTTCCACGAGCGACCGGAATTGCCGGACACTTTTCTTCGTCCTGTCGGCAATGTCCTGGATTCGCTCAACAAGAGCGAGAGCATCATAAAGCGAAATGCCCTGCTCCGCGGCGAACGTCCGCAGCCGTTCCACAGTCGTTTCGCCGATTCCCCTTCCCGGGAAATTGATCACCCGAAGAATGCTTTCTTCATCATTGGTGTTGACGAGAATTCTCAGGTATGCCAGCGAGTCCTTGATTTCCTTACGTTCGTAGAACCGAACCCCGCCGACGATGACATATGGTATACTACTCCGGCGTAGCGAGTCTTCGAGAGATCGCGACTGTGCGTTTGTTCGGTACACCACCACGTAATCCTTGAGGTCGAACTTGTTCTTGTGGCTCTCCGCCTGAATCGCCTGCACAATTTGGTATCCTTCATCCTGGTCGTCGGTGCATTCAACAACGGTGATCGGATCACCCTCTGTATTGTCCGTCCAGAGGTTCTTCTGTAGCCTGTCAGCATTGTAGCGGATCAGCCGGTCTGCCGCTCCCAGGATGTTTTTTGTCGAACGGTAGTTTTGCTCGAGCCGGAACGTCTGGCAATCCGGATAGTCCTTTGCAAAATCCAGAATGTTACGGATGTCGGCTCCGCGGAAGGAGTAAATGCTTTGCGCATCGTCTCCCACAACGCACATGTTCCGATGTGCGCTTCCGAGCAACTTCGTCACTTCGTACTGTGCCTTGTTTGTGTCCTGAAATTCATCCACGAGAATAAATTTGAATCTTTCTTGATACTTCTTCAGGATGTCGGGTTCGTTGTGAAAAAGCTCGATGGGTTTCATCAGGAGGTCATCAAAATCCATGGCGTTGCTGCGGCGGAGGTTTTTTTGGTATTCCTCGTACACGATACCCGTCTTTTCATCAAACACGTCTCTCGCCAGGCGGGCGTATTCCTGCGGGTAGATGAGCTGGTTCTTCGATCCGCTGATGCGCGATTGGATGGCCCGGGCGTTGTATTGTTGGGCGGAGACCCCAAGGCGCTCCATGGATTTTTTTACGACATTGAATGAATCATCGTCGTCGTAGATAGTGAACGACTTTGTGTATTCGAGCGCCTCTGCCTCCCTGCGCAGTATGCGCGCAAACATGGAATGGAACGTGCCCATCCACAGCTGCCGGGCTTCCTCGCCAACGAGGTTCACAATCCGGCTCTTCATCTCGTTTGCCGCCTTGTTCGTGAACGTCAACGCGAGAATCTGGTATGGCGGGACACCGCATTGGATAAGGTACGCAATCCGATACGTGAGGACACGCGTCTTACCGCTTCCGGCGCCGGCAATGATCATCACCGGCCCGTTCGCAGCTTTCACGCCTTCCTGCTGAACAGGATTCAGTTCTTTGAGAAACGACATACCCTTCTTTCAGTTCAGACAGCTGGGGGAACTACCAAGCGAGGTAAAAAAATAGTAAGCAAAAATCGCAGATGAGGCAAGTGTGATTCAGACTGGAATTTCAGAAAAGCAATTTTCTTCTTGACACGACAACAGAAATGCGGAGCTCACAGCAAACCCCGGCGCTGGCTCTCACAACATGATGGCTCCTTCGAGACGCAAGAGAAATTCTTTCGTCTTGATCCCCGCAGCGTAACCGACCATTTCATCCCGAGATCCAAGAACGCGATGACAGGGAACAACAATCGGCAGCGGGTTTGTGGCGTTCGCTCTTCCCACGGCGCGGAACGCCTCAGGATTTCCGAGGCGCCGTGCGAGATCCTTGTACGAAACTGTCGTTCCATAACGAATTTTTCGGATCTGGCGCCACACCTGTTTCTGAAAAGCCGACCCAACCATATGCAAACGGCTGTGAAACTTCACCAATCGCCTGTCTAAATAACGATTGAGTTCATCGATAATCCTGCGGTTTCTCGTCGCCGTCTCGACGATTTCGGCCCCGCGAAAATGATTTTGAACCCACGATTGGAACTCTTTTTTTGATTGCCCGGGAATACTGATTTTGCATACTCCCTTTCTTGTCGATGCAACATAAATAGATCCAATTTTCGAGTTAAAACTCGTATAAAATACTTTTTCCATGTCTCGCAAAAAGAAAACGGGAGGGAATGTGACGATCGGACGAAAGAGCGCCAGTGGCGAACGAGTTTACTGCGGTGGTCCTCCCTTTCCCTCCCGCAGACCTATTCTTCTTCGCCGGCTCTGAGTTTTTCTAAAACTGAAAAATCTTCCAGGGTTGTTGTATCTCCAGAAACCGATCCTGTAGACGCAATCTCTCTCAGGAGCCTCCGCATGATTTTCCCGCTCCTCGTTTTAGGCAAAGCGTCCGAGAAACGGATCTCGTCCGGGCGCGCCAGGGCTCCGATTTCCTTCACAACATGCTGGCGTAATTCTTCTTTAAGCTGAGGGGTCGGTGGCGTGCTGCTTTCCAGTGTCACAAACGCACAAATCGCTGTTCCTTTCAACTCATCCGGCCTCCCTACCACAGCTGCCTCCGCCACGGCATCATGGCTCACGAGAGCACTTTCAACCTCCGCCGTGCCCAAGCGGTGACCGGCAACATTGATCACATCATCCACACGGCCCATGATCCAGAAGTATCCATCTTCATCGCGCCGGGCACCATCGCCTGTGAAATAAACTCCTTTGATGTCAGTCCAATACTGTTTCTTGTATCTATCCGGATCACCGTAAATCGTCCTGAGCATCGCCGGCCAAGGCCTTCGAATGACAAGATAACCGCCTTTGTTGGTGCCAACTGGCTTTCCCTCCTTGGTCACGACGTCTGCTTCGATCCCGGGGAATGGCAACGTTGCCGTACCCGGTTTCGTCGGCGTTGCACCCGGCAGAGGCGTGATCATGATGGCACCCGTTTCGGTCTGCCACCAGGTATCGACAATTGGACAATTCCCTTTGCCAATGATCCTATGATACCACATCCAGGCTTCGGGATTGATTGGCTCGCCGACAGTCCCCAAAAGTCGGAGAGAGCTCAGGCTGTGCTTGAGCGGCCACTGTTCGCCCCAACGAATGAAAGCCCTAATCGCCGTCGGGGCGGTATAGAATACGTTTACCTTATGCTTGTCGATAATCTTCCAGAACCTGTCGGGCTCGGGCCAATTCGGGGCACCCTCATACATAACTGTTGTTGCTCCGTTTGCGAGAGGGCCGTAAATAACATAGGAGTGGCCCGTTACCCAGCCGATATCCGCAGTACACCAAAACGTGTCGGTTTCCTTGATATCAAAAACCCATTTTGTTGTCACCGAAACTCCGACAAGATATCCGCCTGTCGTATGCACCACTCCTTTCGGCTTCCCCGTTGTGCCGCTTGTATAGAGAATGAACAACGGATGTTCCGAATCAAGTTTTTCAGGCTCACATTTGTCAGAAGCGGTTTCCATCAAGCCTTCCCACCAATAGTCCCGCCCCGGTTCCATATGAACCTCTTTGCCCGTCCTTTTGACCACAATAACGCTTTCCACGCTCGACGTCTGTTGCAAAGCCTCATCAACGTTGTTTTTCAGAGGAACGATATTACCCCTTCGATATCCCCCGTCAGACGTGACGACAAGTTTTGCTGTCGCATCATTGATTCGGTCCACCAAAGCCTGAGAACTGAACCCGCCGAAAATAATCGAATGCGTTGCACCGATCCGCGTACATGCGAGCATCGCTACTGCAGCTTCCGGGATCAACGGCATGTAGATCACCACACGATCGCCTTTGACCACGCCGAGGGTCCTCAGGACATTTGAAAATTTGCAGACCTCTGTGTGAAGCTGCTGATACGTCAGCGTTCGCGTTTCGCCGGGCTCGCCTTCCCACACAATAGCCGCTTTGTTCTTTCTCCAGGTCGGAAGATGACGGTCGAGACAGTTGTAGGAAACGTTGAGCTTGCCTCCGATGAACCACCTGGCGAAGGGCAACTTCCATTCCAGTACCTTCGTCCATTTTTTGAACCAATCGAGCTCTGATGCAATCTTCGACCAGAATTTGTCGGGATTTTTGAGGGAAAAAGCATGAAGCTTTTTATACTGCGAAAAGGTTTTGATGTGTGCCAACGCGGAAAACTGAGGGCGCGGCTTAAAGACCCTTTTCTCCTTCAGTATGGAAGTTATCTGAGCGGAGGAGGCTCTTTCATGTTGTGACTTCATAGCGGGAACCGAAACTTCGAGTGGATGTAAGTCAGTAAAACGGTCGAAATGATAACAAAATCGCTCTACAAAGGCAACCCTAGAATAACGTGAGCATTGTGACCCCGGGAAGAGATCTTCAGAAAAAAGCCCTGGCTTCTGCCCGTGCGACGTGAATAGCCGGCCTCCCTCGTTCAGACCTTCCGTTGTAATTCACCGTGACCTGAACATTTTGGCTAATTCTGTAGTCAAATGCAAGTTGCCAGAGAAAACTTTTCCCCGTTGCCTTGCCTCCGGTGAACTCGTACGGTAACGGCCTCAAAGGATCCGGGTCGACGTTACTGAGCGTTACTTCTTCTCTTCTGAACTCAGACCGAAACTGGCCCGCACCAAGCAAGGCATAGACCATCCTCAACCCTTGCTCGTTGATATCTGCCGAAGCCTTCGACGCTGTATAATAATCGACGATCCTTGAAAACCCAACTGTAAAACCAACTTCCCATTGTAACTCGGGGCGGTATGAAAACTCCGACGTGAGGGCGTCCACGGTGAGATCCCGGACACGAAAAGACAGAACAGTGGAGGTCACTCGATCGATCCTGTTAGAATAATCCGTTTGATTGCCTAGTTCGCGAACGAGTTGACTGCGAATTCTCACGGAGCGTTCTTTCTGATAATTACGCTCAGTGGCCGAAACGAGCTGGAGCAGCCCTGAACGCTCGGCATACCGAAACCGAAAAGACAATTCCGGGCTGTTTTCAAAGAGAAAAAGATCCTGCGTAAATTGGTTCGACCCCGCAATGGTGGTTGCTTCATTCTGAAATCTCTTGAAATTAAGAAGATATATCTGACTCGCATCCGGCTCTCTGCTTTTTTCATCGATCCGTACGAATGACTCTGTCGAAACCACGCGCATCACTTTCTCGAGACCACTCGCCCCGATGCCAATGACACGCGCAGGTTGGAGTTTTAACCTGAAACTCGTCTTCAGGTCGACAACAGGGTACAACTGATCGCTCGGAATGTACACGGCAATAAAATCTCCGTCGAATCGTGTGGGAGAGAACTCTTCTTCATCCGCAATTCCATTGCCATTCACGTCTCCGTTGTACTGATAATTGCCGCTCCCCCTGGCCACACGAACGAAAGCTCTCTCCAGCCGGGCCGAACGCTGGCTTGCAAACTCGTAATACGCCTCAGCGTCAGCCGCACGCTGAAACGGTGTATAGCGTGACGTGGAACGCACAAGGATCACCTCCGAATCGGTGTTTCCCCGCTTTTTGAACTCCTCCTCAAAGCGGGTTTTCCGAAGGTTCAGAGTGATATTGCCCGATAAGGACTTCCACTCCCTCAGCTGCCAGGTATACGTCTGTGTAAGCGCAGTAAAAGCTTTTTCCAACGATCCGTTGGCTGCACTGTCCTCCGCTCGAATCTGAATTTCTGCTGATGCGCTCATCTTCCCCAACTCAGGGAGACCTATTCGTGGGGCGATCTGAAGGAAGCCAAAACTTCCCTGCAAAAGAGAATCGCTGTTTGAGGGATGTGTTTTCCGGGTCTCCATCTCCACTCCAAAGCCCGGTTTCAAGGAAGAAATGAGATAATCAAGATCTCCGCGCTGGCGAACCCACGCAGAATTTGTGTTGAGCGAAAAGTTCGAATTTCTTATGTCTTCGAAGTGATATGTGAGGATCGGCAGCGAAGGCTCTGTGAGGCTTACTTGCGACCGAATACGAGTCGATTGCGACTGACCCTGTCGATCCAGAAATCCATACAACCCACCTACGCTGAGCAATGGGATGGGCCTATATGTCACGTAAGCCTCGCGTATCTCCTCGTTTGCGGCGGACGACGATTCAAGGTTCCAAGCTCGGTTAAATTCGACCTCTTGAAAGCGGTCGGGAGACACAAACCGCCTATCGATGAACCGTTCGGAAAGGCTCATATCAATCTCTCCCAGATTAGTCCCTCCTACGCTCACCTGCTTCTGATTGAACCGTCCTGCGAACTTAAACGCCACACCATCGTTGTCAGCATCGTCAATGTCTGAAAGGCGGTTTCGGTCAATCCTGCTCGCGGCGTACTCGCCCGAGAACGTGATTTCGGGTGTCACTCGAGCTTGAGCATTGACGCCGATAGTTCGCTGCAACTGGGGCATGGGTAGAAATTGAAGGGGCATGTAATTACCGGCTCCAAGCCCTGCAAATTGAAAGTGGCCAATTCCGACTCTGATGTATCCAGCCGAATCGCGAGGTACCCGGTCGACTTGAGAAAACGTAACAGCATACAAGGAGAGGGAATCCCCCGGAGCGTAACGAAGCACCGTATATTGTTTTCCGTTTATCGTGGAATCGGTCAGTTTATATTGGCCCTTGCCTGCTTGTGTGAGCGAGTCCACACCCACAAATCGGATTCCGGAGAATGACGCCTTGAACCGGTCATTACCGCTTTGGCGCAAGATGTCGCGCGATGTTTCATCAAGGGGGATATCGACGGGAGCCGCGGGATCATCCGCCTCCTGAACGAACACCGCATTGACATTCAGTGAATTTGAAAATCCTTCTGCATTTGTAGAGCCTGAAACATAATTGCGCGTAAACTGGCGGTCCGTGTACTCAAAATCCACAGTCACGCGGGAGGAGCTGGTGATGAGCCTTCGACTCGTGAAGATAACCTCGCCGCTGGAATAGTCAACGGTATAGTCGTTGATTTCACCCCTCGTCATCAATTCGCCGTTCAAATACACTCTTTCCGAACCCGCCACAACGATGAGCCGCTGTTCCCCGTTTCGCCCGGTGAGCCGGTACGGGCCCTGATTGCCCTCGACGCCCTGAAATTGATTTGTGTGAAATTTCCCGCGAGAAGTTGCTGCGATGAGTCCGATGTTGGTTTTTTCGGCAATTGAGGAAAGGCTTCCAAACGAAGCCGTGGCTTTCGCCCCCTGCAACTTTCTCTGATGTCGTGCAAATTCGCCGCCTTCGCGTTGGGTGACCTCCGCGTTGAAATCGCCGAGCGTAACCCCGAACTGACTGCTCTTCAGTTCTATGAAAACTTTGTCCACATCCCGCAACGACTGCGTTGTTCCTTCGGGTTGGATGGGAGAATTCTCATCTGTGAGCGCCGCCACGACGTCAACATCGGGCGAAAGCTTGCCCGACAGCTGCATCCTGAGCCCCGAGTTTAACGCAAGGTCTCGATTCGTTCCAACGGTGAAACCACGGGCGAGTGAACCACTTTTCTGTAAGTTGGCGCCAAAATATTCGTCCGCTGAAAAGGCTCGCGAAGGTTGAGAAACAGACAATCGGTTTTTACCCAGTGTATCTTTCCGGACGACGACCTGGCGGAGGAAGTACTCCCGCTTGAATGCTAAAGGCAAGATTCGGAACGAAAGGTGCACCTGGTGAGAAGCTGAGTCACTCAGGATTTGCCTGAGCAAGTCTCCGCGAAAACTGACAATCCCGTTTCGATAATCCATAACATAGTCGCTATTCGGTTCCAACTTCCGCAGGGAATCGAGCAGAAGAATTTCACTTCCACCAACGATAAATTCATGGGCAAGTTGATATGATGTGTCACGAGTCGACAGCTTGAGAGTGGCCGTTGTCAATCCGGAAGATGAATCCCAACCGGGAAGGGTTTGGGATTTGAGGTCGAGGAGAATGGAAATCTGAAGCAGAAAAACGACGGTAAGAAAGAGCTTCGGGATGGGAATCATTGAGCAGTCGATGTCAAGATACAAAGATCGTAACCTTATTTCATGATTCGTCTCCTTGTTGGTTATTTGACCATGTGCCGAAGGGGGACTCGCTCGCCCCGAGCTGTTTTCGGGGAACCCCCACATGGGGTAAGCCATACCCCGTTAACGGGGCAAGCTGGATTTTGAGTCCAGCTTGTCCCGACAAAGTCGGGACGCGTCTTCCTTTGCTCTACTCTCCCAAAACTTTTCTCAAATAATCGTGGCCTGGCCCACTCTTCAGAAATTTTTCTCTCTTCCGCGCTTCAACTCTCGTTGAGCATTTTTCCTGATAAACTGAAACCAAAGGCCGTCGATGTTTTGTCGACGACACACCGCCAGCTTGGTGTTTCTTCATTCTCTTCGGCAGATCATCGGTGAATCCAATGTAGAGCTTCAGGTCTTTGATCGACCTAAGAACATAAACCCAATACATGTGCCGAAGGGGGGAGTCGAACCCCCACATGGGGTAAGCCATACTGGATTTTGAGTCCAGCGCGTCTACCAGTTCCGCCACTTCGGCATACCATTGCAGATTGCGGATTGCGGAATGGGAATGAAAGAGAAAACCATTTCATCTACATTCTACAATCCGCAATCGAGAAGTGCACCCACCCCGCCAAAAGGTGAAACATGGCGGGCAGGCAGGACTAACTTCTTCCTGCCGATGATACATAAGCGGTCGGTGCGTGGAGCTTCCCTCCACTTACCGCCCGCTT
>JACPSI010000067.1 GCA_016193365.1 Ignavibacteriales bacterium | reverse complement strand
GGAACATTTATTTACCAGGGAACAAGTGGATCGCAGACGGTGGGTGCGGCAAGTTACACAAACTTAACGCTTCAGGACGCTGCCACGAAGAGCGTACCGGCTGGCCTGTTCGTCTCGGGTACATATTCGGTGGCAGGTGGAGGGAGGTCGTACGCCGGGACCTTCACCTATAACGGCGGCGATGGGTCGGTACAATCGGTTATCGGCGGGGAAAGTTATGTGAGCCTGTCTATTGCAGGGGCGACAGACACCTCATCTGCGAGTTACAAGCTGGCAACGGGTACGTTTACCGTCAGCAGCGGATTGACGGTCAATTCGGGAAATACACTCGACATGGGAAGTTTCACAATCAATTCGCTCGACACTTCCGTCTCGACGAACTCAGGGAAGGTTCGATGGGCGGCAGGGAACGTTTTTGTGAAGGTTTTGTGAAGGGTTCGGGGATGACGGAATTCTACGGGTCGGGGGCGGCCACAGTCGCGGCCTCGGGAACAGGAACATCAACCTACGGCAATATGCTGTTCGCGGGTAGCGGTACGAAAACAATCAGCGGCTCGGTCATGGCTTCCGGAGGAACGGCGGCATTCGGCGTGACGGTTAGCAATAATCTCACTATCGCGGGGTCAGGGAGCCTGACAGTGTCGGGAATGGATTTCAACAACGATGGCACGATAACAAACAGTGGATCAATTACGGTTAACTGAGCATGGGATTCCATAGCATGGCAGAACATGCTGAAACAGCAAATTGGTTGGATGTTGAAACGTCACAATAGAAATCACTTTCAATATGAACGATAAGAAAAAAAGAAAGGAGGGGTTTATGAAAACCTATCAACCGCGACCGCCTTAGCTCAGATTCAACGCTACTCTTTGAGCAAGAGTGGCGCAGAGGTACGAGTTGTCAAGATGTTGAATCAACTAGGTACACTTAAACTAAACAAGGAGCAGATGTCATGAAAACGCAACAAGAAGCACCCTTGGGCGATCACACCTTCGCCCGTTGTAGAGATAAAAAGCATGTACAATCAACTCATTCACAAACTATTTTAAAAAGGAGTAACGCAATGAGCACTCAACAATTCTTCAATCGAGCCATGATGGCCTTCGCTGCCATCTTCCTTGTTGCTGGCATGGCCCAACACCGGCACCGTCACGGTAAGCAGCACGTTTGACAATGGCACCATCGCGACGGATTCGGTCAATAATAACGCAGGTGGCATCATTGACCTCACGGGCGCAGGTGGAACCTATACCAACGGTTCCGGCGTCACTGTCAACAACACTGCAACCAGCTCCATTAAGCTGACCAATACGATCACGAATGGCGCAGGGTCAATCACCACGACCAACGGAACATTCGAATACAAGAGCGCAGGCGCCCAGGACGTGTTTTCCGGTGTTGCGGGAAGTACGTATGGAAACTTGATTATCACAGGTGCTTCGACCAAATCCCTTGGCGGAAGCATCACGGTGGGAACTCAAGTGACTATCAACGTTGGTGCAACGCTTGCCGAAGGAGCGGCGAATACGCTGACCCTCGACGGTGCAAGCCCAATCACCGGAACGGGAACACTTAATGCTGATGGAACGACTACGTATAATGGCGCTGCCCAATCTGTCTTTGGCGCTACATATAATAACCTGACACTCCAAAATGGCAATACGAAGACTGCCGGCGGAGGTATCACAGTTAATGGCGCGCTTACGAACGCAGCTTCAACTACGTTTGACTTGAGCACCAACAGTCTCATTACGGGAGCCTCTAGTTCTATTTCGAATGACGCTTCCGGTACGATTCGAACGCAGGGTGATGTGACGTTTGGAGCTGCTCATTCCATTGCTGGTACGTTCATATACGAGAAGGCAACAGCGACACAATCTATCGGTGCGGCCTCGTATGCGAGCTTGACGTTGTCAGGTGGTTCTGTAGCTGACGGGCAGAAGAACTTCCCCGGAGGGACGGTCAGTGTCTCAGGCGCGTATTCAGTTAGTGGTGGAGACCGCAACTACGGAGCAGGCACGTTTAGCTACAATAGCGCCACAGCACAGAGTGTCATCGGCGGCGCAGCAGAGAGTTATAATAACTTGACGCTTGCTAACGCCACTGACACCTCGGCTGCTAACTACAAAAGCGCTAGCGGCAATCTCTCGATTGCGGGAGCTTTAACAATTAACGGAAACAACACCCTCGACATGGGAAGCAACTCGTTCAGCACCCTTGGTTCGGGATCGCTCGCTGCAACTGGAAAAATCAGATGGGCAGCAAGCAACAGCCACGTGATCGCTGGTGGAGGGACGACCGAATTCTATGGTTCAAGTGCAGGCACAGCTATAGCGGGCACCTACGGCAACATGTGGTTTAATGGAAGCGGGACTAAGAGTATTGCCGGAGCAGTCATTGCGACTGGAGGTAACTTAGCCACGTTCGGTGTAACCGTTTCGGACAACTTGACGGTCAACGGAGGAGGCAGCTTGACTGTGACGAGCATGGACTTAAACAACGACGGTTCTATCACCAACAGTGGAACTATTACTGTTAACTAACAAGACATAGCGCCCAGGGGTTAAACACCCTATGCGGTTAGGTACCAACAGAGGTGTTGGATCGAGGCCGCGAGCACCGTCGGAAGGGACGCCTCTTCCGCGCGGCAACTTGCAAGGTTTTATGAAAGGTCCTCCGAAGCTTCGAGGTCCTTCAAAATGGCCAGGATCCAATGATAAGAAAACTCAAGGGATAAGTCCGCCCATCGATGGGTATCGAGGGAGAGAAGGAATTGCCGTGCGTTATTATCGGCGATTCATTGTTCCCAGAGGCGATCCGCCTTGGAGAGTCATTCCATGGCGACACTTTGATGGCGACGGTAAAACTCAAGGGATGGGTCCACCCAATCGGAGGTACAGGGCGAGAGAATCCATAGCTTTCAACATTTGTGAGCCGTGGATTGTCCCAGGAGGAGATCCAAAGAATAAGCAGGACTTCTCCATTCTGACTTCGACGTTCGATATTCATGATTCAATAGAAACATCGAAAAAGGAATGACGAAAGAAGAAATCGACTTGATACGAGTTAAGCGAACATCGCAAGGGAGTAGTCCGCCCTTTAACAAGGACTTCCGAAGTTTCAGAGGACTCTTTTATGAACTTCGGAAGTCTAACGCTGCAGACGAGGTAGATTTCCGTAATCCAATTGCTAAACTCCAGGAGATTTCGGAAATCCTTGGAATCATAATCCGCGAAAGAGTTTATACTCCTTCTCTTTTAGCGGACGGGATTCACTCGAAGCTCCAAAGGTTTTCATGATGTTATGAACTTACAGTAAAGAGGAAGCTGAACGAAGGAGTTGGATTTGCTCAAATCCTTCTCCGGAGATAGTCTCGACCGAAGGCAAGGTGGGTTTGCTCCTTCCCACCTTCCGGTTCGAGTGAGAAGAAAAAAATGGATGAATGCAAAATACTTGGGTTTAAGGAATCATTGGCTCGAAATCTCATCTCGGCTCTTTCGACAAAAAGAGTCAAGATAGGGTCTTGAGAAAGGTGAAAGAAATACAAATGTTTTCTGATATCTTTAATTAGGTGACTTATGGTCGTTCGCGCAAAATACATGCCGCTAAAGCTGCTGAGGCGCCTATCGAGAACGAAATCGCGTTTTGCTCTCATTGCGATGATTGTTCCGATATGGGGTTTTCACGTTAGCATTGGCCAAAACCTCAAGAACAGCGGCCAGATCACAAACAATGGCACCATTCGACTAAAGGGCTTTGCGACGGGCTTGCCGTCAGTTATCGATGGCCGCTTTGAGTATTTTGGTGCAAATCAGACGATTATGCCCCGGCAATATCAAAGCTTGATTCTTTCAGGCAGTGGAACGAAGACCATGGCGCTTGGGACCGTGACTATTTCCGACACTCTGAAAATCGCTTCCGGCGTTACACTTACGACGGCCGCTGGATTCAACGTTAATTTATTAGGAGAATTGGTAGAACAGGGGTACTTGTCAGGCAGCATCTTCAAAACAGTTGATCTCTCCGGCGGGGCAGGTTCGTCGAGTTTCGGCAATATTGGAGCAACGATCTCGTGGACAGGTTTGGATCCGGGCACAACAACCGCCACACGAAATTCCGGCACGGCATCCGTTGGTCTCGGGAAGCAATCAATTCTTCGCTATTATGATGTTGCTCCGACATTTGCCTCGGCTCTAAATGGCAGTTTCACGTTCCGCTACACGCCGAACGAGTTGAACGGCCGTGACCCCAACTCTCTTGAATTGTGGCGGTCGACAGACGGTGGGACAACCTGGCGCAGACAGGGCGGCACAAATCTTCCGGCCTTCAACGCCATCGTCAAAACGGGCATTGTGAGTTTCAGCCGTTGGACCGCTTCCGATACATCAAATCTGCTAGGTCCAGCTGCTTACGAATGGGTTGCCTCAAACATTGCCTCGACGTCCGGTGACGGTCAGAACGGACCGACCGGAGGTACTCTCTTACCGTTTGTTGTGACCACAACAGACTACTTTGGAAATCCGATCTCCGGAGTCTCGGTGACATTTGTTATCGACAGCATTCCTTCGGGAGCGACCGGCCATTCTCTTTCTGCAACAACGGTCCCCACCGATCCGAACGGAAAGGCTGCAACTGTCTTGACGCTCGGAAATCAAAGCGGTGTCTACAGAGTACGGGCTATTTCAGGAAGTCTCATAGGCAGTCCTAGAACATTCCTGGCGACTGCGACTACGAGTGCCCGCGAGATACTAGTCGAATCGGGAAACGGTCAGCGTGACTCAATCGGGACAACGCTCTCACCATTTGCAGTACGCGTGAATGACATCTTAGGTAACCCTGTTGCCGGCGTCCCGGTTACATTCGTTATCGACAGCGTTCCTTCCGGCGCGGACGGATTCGCGTTGAGTCGTAACTCGGACGTAACCAACGGCCTCGGTATCGCCTCGACGACAATGAGGCTTGGAAACAAGGTTGGACCTTATGCCGTACGTGCGACAACTTCGGCACTGCCTGGAGTTAATGTCGAGTTCAGGGTAACAGCTACTTCTGGCGTTGCCGTTGCAATAATGCCCATTGCAGGTGCCACGGTGCAGCAGGATACGATCCTCAACGTTCTTGATTCGGCGTTTGTCGTGCGGGTGAATGATCGAGGTGGCAATGGTGTTCCCAATGTCTCCGTGCAGTTTACCCTTGGAATCCCGCCACCAGGAGCAACCGGACAATCGTTGAGCGTTACAAATACCGGAACGGACACAAACGGTATTGCCTCGACGCGACTCACACTTGGCTCAAAAGTCGGAACTTATCAAGTTACCGCGACTTCAGGGACTCTCACGAATATCACTTTCATTGCACAGGCGATGCGGGGAGCTCCCGCGATGTTAGCCGAAATATCTGGGACGGCGCAAAAGAAGGTGGTACGCAATTCGCTCGACACGGCGTTTGTGGCAAGGGTGACAGACATCGGCGGCAATGCGATCCCGGCAATCCCTGTTTCGTTCGCAATCAATTCCGTGCCGATAACCGCTACGGGTCAGACCCTGACCATCACTTCGGATACAACCGACCTCAATGGTGAGGCGTCAACAATCCTCACTCTAGGAACAAAAGTCGGTCCTTATACCGTCGTCGCAACAGCCGCAGCCCTGCCTGGCGACACAACGTACTTTGTGGCTCATGGCCTCGCAGATGTGGCGGCTCAGATTGTTGCTTTGAGTGGCGATGGCCAGATCCAACCTACTGGCTCGTTGCTCCAGCAGCCGTTCGTCGTAACCGTAAGCGACACTTATGGCAATGTCGTGCCTGGCGATACAGTCCAATTTGTGGTCAGCGCACCATCCGGAGCGACAGGATATTCGTTGACTGCATCCAACGTCGTCACAGATGCTTTGGGTCAGGCTCAGACAACATTGCGGCTTGGCAATTTCCCGGGCAATTACATGACCTCGGCGATCATTGCAGGCTTGCCGCCGGTTGCGTTTACTGCCACGGCTACGTTAATTCTGGCTGACGTGAACAGCGACTTCGACGTCAACATTGCAGACTTGACCTCTATCATAGATCACCTTATTGGACGGCGGACGCTCACCAGTATCGATTCAGTGAAGGCGGATGTCAACCGCGATGGCATAATCGATGTCCTTGACGCTTTGGTAATTAATGAAGATCTCCTCGGTTTAACACCTCTTCCAAAGAGCAACCAAACCCGACGGCCAACTTCAGTCATCACGAACGTTGCGGGCGGGGACAAAGCTGCTTCTTCGGTTGCGGGAGAACTCGAAATGACATCGGTTGGATTGAGGCTTAACATAACCAACGATATACCGATCAAAGGTATACAGCTCTTCGTTCGGCTGAAGGTTCCTGTAGACGTGAGTAAGCCGGATCTTGTGTTCAACCGGGCGAAGGACATGGACTTCTTCATCAACGCAAAGGGTCAGGAGCTCTATATGGTGGCGTTTAACTTGCAAAACCTGCCGATCGTATCCGGATCCGGGTCGTTGGTGCGGCTGCCGCTCAGGCTTTCCGACACGACGGTCGTCGATTCCGCCTATGCGATTGTAAGCACACAAGACACGAGCTTCGACATCGCCATTCGTGGAACGCTAAGTAAGAGAATGACAGCCCGGCCGACGACGTATGCATTGCTCCAGAACTATCCGAATCCCTTCAACCCGCACACGACGATTGAGTATGATGTGCCTGAGATTGGGGGTAAAATCCCGCGAGTTGCCATCCAGATCTTTAACATCCTTGGCCAGAAGGTCAAAACGATCGACCGCGGTGAAAAAGATTCAGGACGGTACAAAGTTATTTGGGACGGGAGGGACGATAATGGTGTCAGTGTGCCCTCTGGCGTGTATTTCTACCGGTTATTGTCCGAGGACTTCGCGACATCGAAGAAGATGGTCCTTGTTAAGTAAGGCCTTCATAAAAGGGAAAGTATGAAGCATCTTCATTTCCTGTTCTCGGCGGCAGGGCTGGTTCTCATAGGTTGCTCGACTCAACAATACGTAACGCCTCGACTCCCTGAGTTTTTCAAGCCTCTCACGAAATCTGACCTCAGGAGAGCGGGCAGCAATGAGCAAAAAAGGGCAAAAGGCAATCCCTATGAACTGGAACTGGCAATGAGGGATACAGCCATCGATTCGCTTCGCCGCCAGGTAAAAATGTTGCGCGATGTTGCCGCGAAGTTGGAGAAAATGGTCGTTCCAAAGGACCAGGTTGTGCTTCAGAAGGGAAAAAATGTCGTGTTACAAGGAGTCAACTTTCAAAGATCCAGCGCAATCCTGACGAAAGCGTCCGAGGCCATTCTTCGCAAAGTTTTGGTGGCTCTTGTGGCCAACCCTGACGTCATGGTAGAGATAGCCGGGTATACCGATAATCTTGGCAATCAGCAAAGAAATGAGCAGCTGTCGTTGGCACGCGCGCAAGCGGTGAAAGATTGGCTTGTGGACTCAGGGATAGAGTCAAAGCGACTCAGCGTCCTGGGAATGGGGATTCGCGATCCGATAGCGTCGAACACAACCGAAGAAGGTAGGGCGAAAAACCGAAGTATCGAATTTCATGTCAAGAATTGATAACTGAAATATTTGTTTGAACCATGCTGATAACACATAGAGTCGTTGTCGTAAGAATCACGCGAAGGGACGTCCAATCATGGATCGTCATTTTCTGTTTCTTGCTCTTCACAGGGTGTGGCGCCTCACGACAGGGCCTGTCGGGCACAGGCTCGAAATACGAGTACGAATACAGATTATCTGTCCCTTCCGATAGCCAGAAGACGGGATTGGTAGATGAAGCAAATCTATTGTTCCATGATGACAGCCTCATTGTCCAGTTCAAGATTGACGACGCAGCGATACACCTGCAGTTACAGAATCTTGCCGATTCATACCTTGTGGTTGACTGGGCGAAGGTGCGGATTTTGCACAAAGGCAAAAATTCCAAGATCCGTCAGTCGCTCGGCTTTTATGCAGACAGCACAAAGCTGCCTGTTTCGATCTCTTTGCCCCCCCTTGGCTTCGTTCGCGACTATGTGACGCCGAGTGAAAACGTCTATTACGACGGCTCAAGGTGGGTCGAAAGAGATCTTTTTCCAACATGGGATACGTGGACTGTGGAAGGAGTGACGGCAATAAGGAATCAGATTGGAAATTCTGTCGTGCTGACATTGCCGGTGTGGTTTGGTTCTTTTGAAAAAACATATGTTTTTGAATTTAGGATAACATCTTTCGAACCTATTTCTTTGCAGCATTACAGTCCGCCCTGGCGCGATCCCCGCCCGCTCAATGAAAAAGTGACTCCGGCTCTCGCTGATCAAATAACTACTGCGGCCATCATTGTTGGCGTCGTTAGTTTTTCAATCTATATGCTCGTGATCAAAAAAGAAACCCCGGCAGACCTCCGCTAGTCATTCTTGTCAATAGTAAGGTCGATGGAAAATTCTTATGCGTTGCATTTCACGCCTCTTCTTTTTATGTTGCTCAACCATTTAGACTTCGCCATCATCTCCCCTTGTTGGAAATTGTCGCACCACTCTGCACAGAGTCAACTATTTGAAGGTTTTGGATCACCGTGGCTGAACAAATTCCTAAAAGCAGATATATGAAGACCCTCGGTTCCAAAACGGCGGGGCTCGTTCGATGAAACTCCTCGTCACAGGGGGAAGCGGCCTGGTCGGCAGGTACGTCGTCGAGGACCTCTCCCAGAGCCACACAGTCGAGGTTCTGGACTTAAAGAATCCGCGTGGAAGCTACAACCTCTTCCACCGGGCAAACATCCTGAGTCTTTCGTCGCTCATTAAAGTCATAAAAGACTACGATGCCGTTATACATCTCGCCGGGATTCCGCACCCCCTGAATGAGCCGCCGGAAAAAGTTTTTCAGGTCAATACGGTGGGCACATTCAATGTGCTCGAAGCATGTGCGCTGAACAGTATTTCGAAGGTCATCTTCATGTCGAGTGAATCGACACTGGGATTTTCCTTTTCCATCACGAGAATGTGGCCTGAATATGCTCCCATCGATGAGAATCATCCTCTGCGACCGCAAGACCCTTATGGATTGAGCAAAGTCTCTTCAGAGTTATTGTGTGCCGCATATACGCGCACGTATGGCATTCAAACGATATGCCTTCGCCCGCCCTGGGTGTGGGTTCCCGACAAGAAAGAAATCGAAACATACAGACAGCTTATCAAAGAATACCCGAAATGGTTCAAGAATTTGTGGGCGTACGTTCACGTGCTGGATGTCGTGCAGGCCGTGCGTTTGGCAGTAGAGGCGACAGACTTGTCGTTTCACGATTCGTTTTACATTTGCGCAAACGACAACTGGACGGGTAAAGAAAGTAAGGAATTATTAAAGGAGTTTTACCCCGAAACGGCAAAGATTGATTCGGCGTTCTCAGGAACGCAATCGCTGATTAGCAACGCAAAAGCGAAAGAATTACTGAAGTTTTCACCCAAATTCGCCGTCAAAGACATCATTTCCTAAGTTGTTCACAATTCAGAATTCGTGGTTCCCCATTGCAACCAGTCAGCATGCTCCGACCGGTCATTCTCGACACAGACGCTGGAGTCGATGATGCACTGTCAATCATCCTCGCATTGCGTTCTCCTGAAATTTCCGTCCGCGCGATTACCACGGTGGCAGGAAATGTGGAAGTGGAGAAATGCACGCGGAATGTGGCTTTGCTTCTTAACCTCCTCCAACCCCGGGATCGCCCAACAGTGGCTCGAGGAGCAGCAAAGCCGTTGAAAAGAAATCTTGTCACCGCGCCCGAGGTTCATGGGAAGGACGGCCTGGGAAATGTAGCGTCAAGAAGAAGAATCGCACCGGTGAAAACGAAAAGCGCCGTCGCTGTCATGGGAGAACTCTGTGACTCGCTTGGACAGAAGCTCACCATCATCGCCCTTGGTCCTCTTACGAATTTGGCGCTGCTGCTCAAACAGAAACCGCGTGCGCTGAGAATGCTCAAAAAGAAACCGCGTGCGCTGAGAAAAGTCGGAAGGATCGTCTCCATGGGCGGAGCGTTTCACGTTCCGGGCAACACGGGGCCGGTCGCTGAATTCAACTACTATGTGGACCCTGATGCCGCGCAACTGCTTATGAACTCCGGCCTCCCGATAACTGTTATCCCGTTAGATGTTACGGAGCAGGTTGTTCTTATGAGAAGGGAAGTCGAATACAGGGCAAAACGCCGGGCGAGCGCTGTTGCACGTTTCGTTCTTTCTGCTACGAAACAGTACATGCGTTATCACAAAAGGACTGAGGGATTCTACGGAGGATATCTTCATGACCCGATCGCCGTCGCTGCCGCTGTCTTCCCGTCGCTCATGGAGATAAAAAAGCTTCACGTGGAGGTGGAAACAGAAGGCAAGTTGACGCGCGGAATGACCATAGCCGAGTCCCACAGATCCGGTGCCCCGCGGAAGCCGGAGGTTCACGTCGCTACCAAAATCGACAGGGAACGGTTCTTGCGTTTCTTTCATGAGAGGCTGTGGAAGTAGCTCTCGGAGAGGCTGATGAGATGGAAATGGATAACGGCCGCTCTTTGTCTTGTCAGTCAGATGAGCGGGGCACAAATACTTCCCGGTTCGAACAGTACCGTTCAACGCGATAGTATTCGGTCAGCAGGAATGACATTCGAAAGACTTCTGAATACATTCATCTGGAACGGTTCATTTCTCTTGAAGGAAGAATTTGACGGAATGAAGGTCGACATCGATCAACACGTTCGTTCCCGGCTCATCCGAACAGAACTGAGTTCGATTCAGGATGAATACGAGGGAAAACTCCGCGTAAGTTCGGGAATGAGCGACAAGTGGGACCTCCGGGCATCCGTATTCTCTCATGCTCTTTCTGATGCGAGGGCTACTGACCTTGCAAAATTCTCGCAGCATCAGGTCCTCGGAGGCGTGGGATATTCATTCGATGCCGTTTCATCCGTGAGCGCTCTGGGGGGGATGGAGCTGAACTCTCAGGAAAATGAGCGGGACCGCGGATTTGCCTATTCAGCGAGACTCGACGCGCAAGGACTCTCCTTCGAGGAGATTCAGAGTTCGGTGTCATCGTCGTGGTCTCGTTCATTCCTTGGGAGAAGGAAACCAGAGCATCGGAATGCAACAATGACATTTTTCCGTGCGTTTGGCCCAGGGGCGAGTGATTCGCTCACGGTTCACTATGACAAGCTTCGGAGGGAGTTCTATGTCAGGTCCTCTCCGGCCGTGCAAACCGCTTTTCAATCGAACACAAACATTTTCATTCGTGACGCCGAAGTCGTCGACATTTCGAACCGTCTTCAGTACCCGATGGGCGAGTCCTCGAGATTTTCACTAAACGGCGGACTGTTGAACAGGACGATACAACGCTCCATGTATTATGGGGTGGGCAATGTGTCTGAAATTGCAGACCCGCGCATCCAGGAATCTCACTTGTACGGCAGTCTCGCTCTGACGCATGCGCTCAACGAGTGGGCGATGACGGATATCGGCATCAGTCTCTTTGAAAGGGAAGAATCGCATTCCACACGCGTCCTCAACAACGTGTCCCGCCGAACGGCGCTGACGGGCGACCTCTTCCTTTCCGTTTCCGACGACGATTCGCTGAGGGTCAGCGGGTCGGCGAGCATTTTCCGGTATGATACTCCCGATTCACTCAATACCGACGACCGCGACGAGCTTTTTATCACACTCGGTATCAAGGAGGTGCATCGGTTCAACCGCTTTCTGTCCCTCACACTTGCGGCGGACGTATCGCTGAATCATCTCGTGTATCTCCATCGATTCCAGAGCGCGAGCAATAACTGGAACCGTGTCATTCGGTTTTCGCCCGGCGTCGTGTACGCTCCTTCTTCATCGTTCCGCACGAATATGCAGGCTGAGGTTCTTGCAAACTACACCGTCTACGATTTCGAAGACCGCGTTGCTTCCATACGGAGTTTTTCGTTTCGGCAGGCGTCATGGTATGATTCGACCATCATTCGTTCTCAGCGATGGGAATTGGTCGTTACGGGAGGCGTGCGGCTTTCCGAGAGGGGGATTCTTCGATGGAAGGAATTTCAAGAAAGGCCGGAGAATTTCTTTGTGGACAAAGATTTTTGGCCACAGGTGTTTTTTCGGCCTGCGCCGGGGTTCAGGGTCGGCCTGGGGTTTCGCTATTTCTCGCAGGATCGTTTTCGCTATTCGGGAGGCGTGCGCGTTCTGGACCTTGAGCTGCGCAATTCCGGCCCCACTGCGATGTTTCAGTGGTTTGAACATGACCGCGAACGGGTAAGCATTGAAGGCTGGAGGGAAACACAGACCGTCAACGGTGTCTCCCTGACGTCCTTTCCCAATTTGACGATGCGTGTATCCTTTGGTTTTTAAGAACATGAGCAGACAACGAGGATGATAAGAAAACATCGACGTTCCAGGCCCCGGCGTTTTGCAATGGAATGCCCGAGCGACCCGAAACATATCGGCGAGGTGGAACGATTTTTACAGAAAATGAATGAGTCGACGAAACTGGACGACGGGACATTTTACCGCGTCCTTGTCGCAAGCACAGAAGCGGTTAATAATGCAATTCTTCACGGCAACAAATGCAACCCCGAAAAAAAGGTCATCGTTATCTGTCTCGTGACACAGGAAGCGGTGAAAGTGCAGGTCCGCGATGAAGGCGGCGGCTTCGACGCCAGAAGGCTCCCCGATCCGCTCGACGAGAAGAACCTTTTGAAAGAACACGGGCGGGGAGTGTTTTTGATGAATTCCATGACCGACCGTGTAAGGTTCCGAAGACTCAAAAAAGGGATGGTCGTGGAAATGCTGATCGATTTGAAGAGACTGCGCTAATTGGAAGTCCCCGCCAGACCGCTGGCGGGCTGGCGACCTATGGCGGGGCTTGCGCGGGGATGGTCGGACTTCTCTCACAGCAGCACCCGCAAAAAAAATCCCGTCTCAAGAGACGGGATTTTTTGTCTGAAGAAGGCAATGGGTGCTTCAAAAGTTTTTGCTCACGAACTCCCTATAGTGTCCGTAATTCTCGCCGTCTGAGTGAAGAATCATCTTCACGGGACCCACGTTCGGTGCAAGCCAGACAGAGGCAATGGAGTCGGCAAAGATCGGAGTTGCCGATCCTCCGAGATATATCCTTTGTGACAGGGTAAGTTTATAGGCATTGAAGGTTTGACTCGAAAGCAGCAGAGTTTCCTGTCCTTCAAAAACCCCGACTATCTCAAGGCGAACAGGAGTAAGCGTACCCCCGACAGACGCAGTCCACGTACTGTCGAAAGCAGTCCACGAGATACCGATTCCTGCATCAAGCTTCGCCGCCAGTATCCATCGCATTGAGTCAGGCCTCTGAATAGAAAACGTTCTGTAGAACCGGCCGAAATTATAGAGGAGCCGGAAATTTTCGGTGCCGGTCGGCGATGGTCTCTGAAAAGAAAAATCGCTTGCCACCCAAACACCGGGCGGCGAGGGAATGCCAGTCGGAACGAACGTCGAATCCCTGACGATATGTGCCGGCCCAAACGGCGTCGAAACTGAATTTGCCGTCACAGTCCATGAAGCTTGATACAGTAAGCCCGTTGATGTGATGTTTGTATCTGCGGCTTGATCCCTGAGAAAACCGGAATAGCGTATTGAATGCCCCACGACCAGTGGAAAAACGTCTTCGGTGATGAGAACGGGTCCTGCAAAGAATGCAGATATGAGTACGGAATCGTGCTGCACGGGAGACGAATTATCCGACACACGGATGACGATGAGGCCCGAATCAAGCGGCGAAAGAAGAATCGAAGAATCTGTGGAAGCAAGAATTTGGTACAAAGATGCAGATGGAGAGCTGAACGAATATGGCTTAGTTCCGCCCTTGACCTGAACAACCATACTTTGTCCCACTGCGAGTACTGCAGTTCGAGGCAAAACCTTCAATGTGTCAAAAGGGACCGCCAGCCCATTGACGACATTGTTCTCCTTATCACAAGTCCAGAAGAGAAAGGCAAAAAGGAGTATACCACCCAAGCTGAAAGTTGTTGAAGACATTGCTCAAATCCGATAATATCACAAGCTCACAGTAGTCGTAACAATTGCTCTTCTTCCGATCAAGGAGCCGCCAAACACCTCATAATGAACCTGGTCGAACAGATTCGTCACAGACAAGTTAAGCGTCGAATAACTTGTTAAACTGACACTCGCAGCCAGGTCCACGAGAGTGTAGCTCTTGATTTCGCCTATGTAAATACCTGCGGCCCATGGATAGCCTGGCACATATTTTCCGCGAAGGGAGAGGTCGACCACATCCGAAGGCGAATACGCTATCCCGGCATTTATACGGAAATCCGGCGCATTCGGAAGAAGCTGGTCGTATTGATTCTTTTCGAGAACCTCGTAGAGGAATTGAGAGTAGTTGCCGCTCACGTAGAGTTCGTCCGTGACATAATAATTGAATGCGATCTCAAAACCTCCTTCGTTCACGCGGCCTGCATTCCCGTATGAAAGAATACTTCGTGACGCAAATTGTGTATCCCCGGGGATAGGAGTCGGCGCCCGTGGGTACGCCGGATTCACTCCGCCGGCAAGATCCGTTATGAAATCTTTCATCATGTTGAAATAAAAATCGGCCGTTACAAAAAGCGCCTCTCCAAATATTCCTTTATAACCAATTTCATATCCGGTAATCTTCTCGACTTTAACCTTGTCATTGCCAAAGTACGCCTGATTCCTGAACGGATGAAGGATATTCAAAAAGAGTTCTGAATAGTTGGGAGCCTGAAAGGCCTGATTAAACGTCAACCTCAACGCATGCGCTGGCACAGGAGACCAAACAGCTGCCGCTTTTGGTGAGAATTGTGTTGAATGAAGCGAGCTTCGGTCCACGCGGGCTGCTGCGACGAACTTCAAGTTGTCCGACCATCGATACTCCAGCTGACTGAAAACACCGCTCGCATTGTCATTGCGGGCCTCTCGAATGAGAGATTGTTTTCCCGTAAGAGGATTCTCCGTGTCAATGAGCACGGCCCTATGGGAAGCCCCCACGACGACGGTTAACGCTTCTTCCAACAAGGATGTATGATACTGGCCCTCGAGATGGAACATTGACGATTTTTCGTACAACGGCAAGCCTGTCCCCAATGAATACTGCGGCTCATTCGATTGCCTGCCACTATACCAAGCCTGGAAATTGTAAGAGTTTGCCGTATAGTTCAGCCTCATCCACGGTTTGCTGGCCTTCATAACCTGCACGCGGCCAATACCCGTAACAAAGACCTCGTTTTGTACCTGGGCGGTTCCTCCCTCCAGAGAAGCAACCGATCCATCATCGAAATCATGATCTACTCTTGCTGAGCCGTATGCGGAGGAGACATTGTCATCGTTTAGCCGACGAGCTTCGGCATGTAAAGGGGGCAGAAGTCCTCCATATTCAAACGGACCGTTTGCGAAGAGAGGTGCCGGGAGCGTATCGGGTCGCGGCTGGCTCCATGAAATCCCCGTATAGTAACCGAGGTTGACTTTATAACTCCATTGCGAAAAAGCGTCGGCATATCGAACGTCGGTTCGCAACGAGTTTCTGTTTCCTCCGGCGAGTGTGACCTTCGTGCCCGGAATAGTCTTTGGCGCGGGCGTACTGATGTTGATGACCCCGTTGTACGCGTTGGCTCCATACAACGCAGATCCCGGTCCTCGTACCATCTCTATTCTTCCAATGTCTTCGAGAGGGACTGAGAGCCCGTTCCATTCCTGGGCTCCAAGCAAAACGATGGCGAGATCCCTTCCATCCAGAAGCACAAGGAGACGCCTGTTGAGCGTGCTGTTGAAACCCCGAGTATTGATGTTAAAATCAAACAGGCCGCTCTGAACGACATCGACACCCGGCTCCGACGCAAGCAAATTAGGAAGCTGGCCGTGTCCACCCGATCTGATAATTTCCTTTGCATCCACGACAGAAACAGCGGCAGGCGCCTCCGTGATGCGCTCGCGGCGCAACGACGCGCCAAACACCACCACATCTCCGGCTTGAAGAGCCTCCTGTTGCATGAAGAAGTCCTTCATATGGTCCCCGCCCTCTTCAACCGATATCGAAGACTCCACAGTCTTGTATCCCAGGAATGAAACAGCGACAACATATTTCCCGACCGGAACATTCACGATTTTAAAGAAACCTTTTTCGTCTGTGGCGGAACCGAAGGCTGTTCCCTTCAATCGTACATTGGCTCCGGGGATTGGGTCGCGACTCTCGCCATCACGGATCGTCCCCATGAGTGTGCCTGTCCCTTGGCTCCATGCGGAATGAATCGTGAAGCAGAAGAAAAAAAAGAAAACAATTAATCTGGGGAAATAAGACATCGCTTCTCCTTTGGTTGAAGAAAGAAAAAACCCCGATTTCGATGGAAATCGGGGTTCTTGTGTCAATGGCTGGCTCTCAACAATTAGAAGTTCCTGGTGAGGTACTCCCTGTAGTGTCCATACGACTCGCCATCAGCATTAAGAATCATTTTCACAGGGCCGATACCGGCAGCCACCCAGACAGTTGCGGTCAACGCTCCAGATCCCGGTGCAGGCGTCGACGACCCGGCGAGATACACATTACGGGTCGCGGTGAGCTTATAAGTGTTGAAAGTGGCCCCGTTTAACGTCAGGGTTTCTTTTCCTTCCCATTTTCCAACGATCTCAAGACGCGCCGTTCCAACGGATGGAGCGGCAAAAGTTGAGTCGTACGCAGACCAGGTCTTTCCGAGCGCAACCGATGCGTCGGCCAGAAGAATCAGTTTGAGCGTATCTGTGCCCGAAATACCAAGCTGTCTTTTAAATCTGCCAATGCTTGTGAGATAGGAAAAACTCCCGTTCGCTTCTTTCTTGATAAATAAGGGAGTGTAGACTTTTACTGTGGGAGGGTTTGGTACGCCCGTAGGAACCGTGGTCGTGTCTGCTACGAGAGTTCCCGTGCCGCCCGGACCAACTGGCGGTGTTGGCATCGGTGCGCTGAGGACAACAACAGTCCAGGTTGTGTTGTAAACGGCTCCGGTCGATGTGATATTTGTATCCGCGACCTGGTGCCTCAAATATCCGCTATACGTGATCTTGTTGCCAACCGTCAATGGAAAAATGTCACCCTGGATAAACTCATCGGGGACTCCCGGTTCAGTCGTTTCCTCACAACTCGTTACAAAAAGAGACAGTAAAAGAACAAAGCAAAAACCTGCTGCCAATGATAAAAACTTTTGAACTCTGGCCATACAGCCCTCCTAAAATGGTGAAATAATGGATGAGACTGGGGAGTAGATCTTGTGTTCAATGTTAATGAAACTGATTCTTAGTGTCAAGCGCAGACTTTCCCGGACTTCCGAAGTTTTTCTTGATTTTCGAGAGAACTTCGGAAGTCTACATTGAATTACAAAGCCAACTTTGCAATACTCGCTTTCACATCTGCTGCTGATTTATTCAACGCTGCCTGCTCGTCCGCAGTGAGCTTGATCTGGATAATCTCCTCCATGCCGTTTTTTCCGAGCTTCACGGGAACGCCGACAAACACGTCGCTCAAGCCGTATTCTCCCTTGAGCCAGACAGAGCAGGGTAGAATCCTCTTCTTGTTTTTCACGATGGATTCAATCATCTGTACGGCAGATGAGGACGGTGCGTAATATGCGCTGCCAGTTTTGAGATAGTTCACGATTTCAATCCCGCCGTCCCGCGTCCGCTTGACGAGCCGGTCGATGGTCGCCTGGTCCATCAGGTCCGGAAGCGGAATGCCTGCAACCGTGGAGTAGCGCGGCAGCGGAACCATCGAATCGCCGTGCCCTCCAAGCACAAAGGCTGAGACGTCTTCCACCGAAACGTTCATTTCCATCGCGATGAATGTGCGAAACCTTGCTGAATCCAGAACGCCTGCCATGCCGATAACGCGGTGTCGCTCAAACCCGCTGACTTTCATGGCGACGTACGTCATGACGTCAAGAGGGTTCGAAACAACGACGATGATGGCTTGAGGCGATTTTGCGACGGCCTGTTCCGTGCACGATTTGACGATGTCTGCATTCGTTTTCTGCAAATCGTCGCGGCTCATGCCGGGCTTGCGGGCAATGCCCGCGGTAAGGAGAACGATATCGGAATTCGCCGTCTCGTTGTACGAGTTGGTGCCGATGACTCTCGAGTCGAAATCTTCCACAGGTGCGGACTCATACATATCGAGCCCTTTTCCCTGCGGTAATCCTTCAATGACGTCGATGAGGACAACTTCGTTGGCAAACTCTTTTTCTGCGATACGCTGCGCGGCTGTCGCACCGACATTCCCCGCGCCAATAACTGTGATTTTCATGGGAATACCTCCAGGACGGATGAATAGTCTGTAATAAGGTGAGAAACAACAAAGCCTCCAGGGGATCGGAGGCTTGGGTTAGTTTGGGTTACGATGAAACGGGGTTGATACTGACGCGCTGTCTGCTTTTTCCGAGGCGCTCGAACTTCACAACACCGTCGGCGAGGGCAAACAGGGTATCGTCGCTTCCGATACCGACGTTACGGCCGGGATGGATCCGCGTGCCGCGCTGACGAACAAGGATGCTGCCTGCGGTCACGAGTTGTCCGCCGAAACGCTTGACGCCCAATCGCTGGGAGTTGCTGTCTCGGCCGTTCCGCGAACTTCCACCACCTTTTTTATGCGCCATAACTTCTCCGAATTCCTGATTAGAACGATCCTAAACCAAAATTTCCAACTTACAATCCACAACTTACAATCTGCAATCTACAACTTATGATTTTAAAGTTTATTGATTTCAATCTCCGTGAACTGTTGCCTGTGTCCCCGAAGGACTTTGTACCCTTTGCGCTTTTTCTTCTTGAACACAACCACTTTATCGTCCTTCACGTGACGAAGAACCGTGGCTTCCACCGCTGCACCCTTGACAAACGGCGTTCCGACGGTTGTTTTCTGTTCATCGGCGACGAGGAGGACGTTCTCGAACTTCACCTTATCGCCTTTTTCTGAGCTCAGCTTGGGCACAAAGAGCTTTTGAGCAGGCGAAACCTTGTATTGTTGTCCGGCGATCTCTACCACTGCGTACATGCGACCCTCAATTTCTCAATGAAATTCGATTTGGTTGTGTTCCGTAAACTACTACGGAAAAACAAATTTACCGAAAAACCGGAGGAAAGTCAAAGGGAAAAATAAGGCTGGAACTTCGCTAAAGTGGAATCAACTCTGTTGTTGTATCTCTTCGTTTGCCGCGGGCCAGCCCCCGTGCGAACTTTATCGAGCCCGGTGTGTGGTATTTTTCGATATATGCTCTGTCTACAGCTTTTTTCAGGCGCTCGCTCCTCGTATGCACGGCCCGGATCTTCAACTTGCGAATACCAACAGTAAGTATTCCACGGGGATCCTCCTGGAAAGTTCGAAACCAGCTTCGTTCTTTCATGCTCCACGAACGAGTGAACACTCGTTTTTCAACAACCACAGCCCAAATCCCGATGATGCGATGAGGCTTCATTCCGGCTCGAATGCCCACAACCATGCTTTTGTGCACCTCTGCAAGTATGCGGTCACTAAATCGTCGTTTTGATTTCATGAGTAATTCCTATGTTCTTAACCGGCCCAAGTTTTGCAAAAATGTGATGTCCAACCAATGAGTTTTCCCTTTGTCCCAAGCCTTAACTCCAACCCAATCCCTCTGAGGCGGTGATTGTGCGTAAGAGAGAGGGGGACTATCGTAACGCAATCCATGAGGGCTGTGAGCTTTTGTTTTTCTTTAACCCCGAACTACCTTGGCCACAGGCAATTTTCTGAACCTACGACCCCCTCTCCTTACGATGCACTTTTCGCGTTTTTAGGAGAGGGTACATTCACTCGATTTACGTTGGGGGTGAGGTCAAAAACTTGTATGACCATCGCCCTTTGCCGAAACCCAACACTTTCGTATTGTTTCTTTGTATACACTCCTTTACTACCGTGCCAATTGTGCAACACGGCGAATATCCTCACACTCCAGTATTTTTTTCGAATACCCGTTGCGCGCCACCTCAATCATCGAAAGCCCCACCTCCTCCAGCGTACAAACATAGTTCGCAAAGACGGTTCTCAAGAGAGGATAAAGCGGAGCCGCCCACTTTGCGAATACAAGTGTACGTTTTAACCCTTTGGTGGGCTTGATATATCCAGGCCTGAACGCAT
>JACPSI010000092.1 GCA_016193365.1 Ignavibacteriales bacterium | reverse complement strand
TGGGTGATGATGGACGGACCGGAACCCCTGGGCGGTAGCGGCGCGGGCTCGCGTCCCAAAGAGCTTTTGTTGCTGGCGCTTGGAGGCTGCACGGGAAGCGATGTGGTTTCTATTCTCAAAAAGAAGCGCGTTGAAATCGAGGGTTTCGAGATTCGCCTTGAAGGACACGTCCGCGATGAACATCCGCAGGTTTTCACGGACATCCATGTAGAATATGTTTTCTACGCACAGGATCTGAATCCCAAGGATTTGGAACGAGCAATCGAGCTTTCAACGACGAAATATTGCTCGGTCTCGGCAATGCTGAGGAGCAGCGTGAATATCACGCATTCGTATCGCATAGAAACCTCACAACTCGAGCACGTAGAGTTGGCTTGAGAAATGCTCTCATCCGCGGCAAGGTTAAGACAGAACAGGGGATTGCAGATAATGCCTGGCGAACGCATGTTTTGCTTGAAGTGCTGAAATACAAGATGTCACCGTGAGAGGAATTTTCGCTTGAACCTTCAATCGGCCAAAATAATGGAGATTTATATCGAGGATGGCACCACGTTGGCGAGAGTTTGCTTTGATGGTGAAATCGTCTCTGTCCCAATTCTTTTTTTGGCGAAGGCGAAAGTGGGAGACGTCGTCCTCATTGAGTCTGGGGTTGCCGTCTCAACATTGGAACCTGACTCGGTTTGTGAGGGCATAGGGGAGTAATACAATATTCATTGTCATATAAGGAACAGGCCGAAGACATATCACTTTGAAAATGAGGGCAGACTTTAACATGAGGGCACCGCGATGGAAATCGGGATACTAAAGGAAGACGAACGAGTTGAGCACCGGGCGGCGCTTTCTCCCGCAGGTGTTCAATCGTTGACGGGAATGGGAAACGCGGTCTATGTGCAAAAACACGCCGGGTTGAAGGCAATGTTCACAGATGAGGAGTATGAAAACGCAGGTGCAACGATTGTCTATAGCCCGGAAGAAATCATCAACCGCTCGCAGATCGTCTTGAAAGTTTCCCCGCCCACGATTGGCGAGCTGGAGGAGTTCGAGAAAGGCCAGCTGCTGTTTTCGTTTCTCCACCTTGCAGTTTCCCAGGAGAAGCTGATGAAAACGCTGTTGCAGAAAAATATTGCGGCGGTGAGTTATGAACTCATCGAGAATTCAAGAGGGGAATTGTCTGTCCTGCAGGTTATGAGTGAGATCGCGGGCCATCTCTCCATGCAGGTAGCTGCGCATTATCTTCAGGTGAAAGAAGGTGGCAGGGGAATCTTGTTGGGGAGCCTTCCCGGCGTACCGCCTGCCTCCGTCGTCGTGCTCGGCGCAGGAACTGTGGGAAGGACCGCTTCGCGCGTTGCCCTTGGCATGGGTGCCTCTGTAACCGTGATCGACCATGACCTCTCACGTCTGCGGGACATCGAGAATCTGTTTCAGTGGAGAGTCTCCACAGCGGTGGCGACGCACGCCAATATCAGGAGATCGCTTCGCCACGCCGACGTGCTTATTGGATCCATCCTCCTGAAGGGAGAAAAAGCGCCGCATGTTGTCAGTGAGGCAATGGTGAAAGAAATGAAAGTGGGCTCTGTGATTATTGACGTCTCCATCGACCAAGGCGGGTGCGTTGAGACGAGCAGGCCGACCCATCCGGACGATCCGGCTTTCGTGCGCCACGGAGTAGTGCATTACTGTGTTCCCAATATGGCTTCTTCAGTTCCGAGAACTGCGACGATTGCACTTACAAATGCTCTGTTGCCTTACATCCGGGATGTGGCCGAGCTGGGGATTCAGCGCGCTATTCAATCCGATCCGGGGCTTGCCAAAGGTGTCTGCGTCTTCGAGGGCAACTGCACAAGCCCGCCGATTGCGAAAGCGCTCAACCTTCAATCGCAGGACCTGGGGAGGTTGTTGAGAACAATGTTGGAACCGATGAAGAATTAACATGACCTGGATCTCACAATACAAAGCAAAAGTCGTTTCACTGGCTGAGGCTGTCAGCGTCGTCAAATCAGGCGACCGCATTTTCATAAGCGGTAATGCAGCGACGCCGGTGTTGCTCACCATCGCCCTGGCGGAACGCAAAGGAGATTTGTTCGACGTCGAAGTCAACCATGTCCTGCTCCTCGGAGAAGATCCGCTCGCAAAACCCGGTATGGAGCAGCATTTCCGTCACAACTCGCTGTTTGTCGGCCCCGCCGACCGCCAGGCGATCGCCGACGGTCGGTCAGACTACGTGCCCATTCATCTCTCGGAAATTCCCGACCTGTTTACAGACAGGATCATTCCGCTGGACGTGGCCTTCATCCACACATCGCCACCCGACGAACACGGGTTTATGAGTTTCGGCGTTGAATGCGCTGCATCGAAAGCTGCCGCAGAGAGCGCAAAAATTGTCGTAGCGCAGGTGAACGACCGCATGCCGCGTACACTCGGTGATGTGTTCATTCACGTGTCCCGAGTGCACAAGATTGTCGAATGTTCGGAACCCCTGCAGGAACTTCCGGAAAGCGGCTTTTCAGAGATCGAACAAAAAATCGCGAGCCACATTGCGCCGCTCATTCAGGATGGAGCCACGCTCCAGCTTGGCATCGGCGGAATTCCCGACGCTGTACTCTCTCAGCTCGACGGGAAACAACACCTAGGCATTCACACGGAAATGGTCTCGGACGGCGTTGTGAAAGCCCTTGAACGCGGCATCGTCACCAACCAGAAGAAAACGCTGCATCCGGGAAAAGTCATTGCGACGTTTGTCCTCGGTTCGCACCAATTGTACGATTACGTGGATAACAATCCGTCGTTTGAAATTCATCCGTGCAGCTACACGAATAACCCGTTCATCGTGGCGAAGAACGAGAATATGGTGGCCATCAACTCCGCCATTGAGGTAGATATTACAGGCCAGGTCTGCGCCGATTCCATCGGGACGAAGATTTACAGCGGATTTGGAGGCCAGGTGGATTTCATCCGCGGAGCCGCATACTCGAAAGGGGGCAAGCCCATAATTGCGCTGCCTTCAACGACACGAAACGGAAAAACATCGAGAATAGTCTCGCAACTGAGCCGCGGTGCCGGTGTCGTAACGACGAGAGCCGACGTGCACTATCTCGTTACAGAATATGGCGTCGCATCACTTCACGGAAAGAACTTGCGGCAGCGTGCTGAGGCTTTGCTCGCGGTTGCACATCCCTCGTTCCGGGGTGAACTCGACCAGTATCTCGGGACGTTGAGCCGCCGACAACTATCTGCAGTGGCTGGTGTTTAAGGTCTTTGGAATAGGAAAAAAAATTGAAAGAAAGTCTTTTTGAAGGAGGTCTTCCCGTATGATGAATGACATTTTTGCAGCGACGTTCAGCGGTCCCCTTTATGGACGGTTTGAGCTCCGCGAAATCTACAGAAAATATCTTATCAAAGCATTTGCCATCGCCTCGGTCATCCAGTTTGTGGCAATCGGGACATATTACGGTGTTCTCTTTATCCAAGAAGAAACGGAAGACCCGAAAACGCCCATGGTCAGGATTCTCAAGTATAGTGAGCTTGGCCCTCCGCCTTCACTGACCAACACAGCTCCGCTTCCAACGGTGGGGATAAGCTCGACTGCCATAAAGCCGAGTATCGGAATTCCGGTGCCGGTTCCGGACGCGCAGGTAAATCCGGACCAGACTTTCGCCACGCAACAGGAACTTTCCGCCGTCCAGAGTCCGGCGTCTGAACAGACAGGCGAGGGAGGCGGTGTGTCGGTTGAGTTCCAGATCGATGATCCGGGGATCGACGAATTCCTTCCGGTTGAAAAAGAGCCACAAGTGGTCAAATCCGTGTCACCGAAATATCCCGAAGTAGCGCGGTTGGCGGGGATCGAAGGAACCGTGTGGTTAAAAATCCTCGTGGGCAAGGACGGAAAACCTAAAAGAGTGGTCGTCTTGAAAGAAGTCCCCAAAGGAATGTTCAGCGAAGCCGCAATGGAAGCGGCCATGCAATTCCTTTTTACACCGGCCATTATGAATGCCGGCCCGGTTGCGTGCTGGGTCGCCGTTCCGTTTCGGTTCACAATAAAAAGCCAGGCATCATAGCTGGATCAATTCACAGGTATATCCATGATACGAAAACAAGAAGCACTTGAATATCACGCGCAAGGACGACGCGGGAAAATCGAGGTCGTCCCATCGAAACCATGCGCCACGCAACGCGACCTTTCTCTCGCCTACACACCGGGTGTCGCCGAACCGTGTCTTGAAATCGAAGCGAATGCAGAGGAGGCGTATCGATACACCGCAAAAGGAAACCTCGTCGCTGTTGTTTCCAACGGGACGGCTGTCCTTGGACTCGGCGATATCGGACCGCTCGCGGGCAAGCCCGTCATGGAAGGCAAGGGCGTTTTGTTCAAACGATTCGCAGACATCGATGTGTTCGACATTGAGCTGAACTCACACAATCCCGACGATATCATCAAAGCGGTCCAGATGCTGGAGCCGACGTTCGGCGGCATCAACCTCGAAGACATCAAAGCGCCCGAATGTTTCTACATCGAGGAACAACTGAAGAAAACCATGGGCATTCCAGTGTTCCATGATGACCAACATGGGACAGCGATTATCAGCGGAGCTGCGCTCGTCAACGCCCTGGAGATTGTCAGAAAAAAAATTGGCGATGTGCGTGTAGTTTTTAGCGGCGCCGGGGCTGCGGGGATTGCATGCGCCAAGCTGTATGAGAGACTCGGTGTCCAGCGGAAAAACATGCTTCTTGTAGACACCAAGGGAGTTGTGTACAAAGGCCGCAAGGACGGCATGAATCCTTACAAAGAATATTTTGCGGCCGACACAAACGCACGCACTCTTACCGATGCCATGAAAGGGGCGGATGTTTTTTGCGGAGTGTCGGTGAAAGGCATTGTCAGCAAGGACATGATTAAATCGATGGCCGATAATCCTGTCGTGTTTGCCATGGCTAACCCTGACCCCGAGATCACTTATGAAGATGCAACGAGCGCGCGGCCGGACGTCATTATGGCAACGGGCCGGTCGGATTATCCCAACCAAGTGAACAACGTCCTTGGGTTCCCGTTTATTTTCCGCGGCGCGCTGGATGTTCGTGCATCGACCATCAACGAAGAAATGAAAATCGCCGCCTCAAAAGCGCTCGCGGCGTTGACAAAGGAAGATGTCCCCGATTCGGTCCTGAAGGCATACGGCGAAAAACGGATCGAGTTCGGACGAAATTACATCATTCCAAAGCCTTTTGATCCGCGCGTTCTGTTGTGGGAGGCGACTGCCGTGGCAAAGGCGGCAATGGAAACGGGAGTTGCCCGCGCGCCCATAGCAGACTTTGAAGCGTACAAAGACGGCCTCGAAGCACGATTGGGCAAATCGAACGAGGTCGCCCGCTTTTTCATCCACAAAGCCCAGCACTCGCCCAAACGAATCGTGTTTCCTGAAGGCGAAGAGGAAAAAATCCTTCGCGCGGCAAACATTCTCATCGACGAGAACATTGCTCAGCCCATTCTGCTGGGAAGCCGGACGCTTATCAGGCAGAAAATTTCTGAACTTGGGCTGGATATGGAAGGCGCAGTGATCATCAACCCGTCCAAATCGCACCGGTTTGACGAGCATGTCACTGCATATTACGAAATGCGAAAACGGAAAGGCCTTACGAGGTTCGACGCTGAGCGGCAAATGAGAACGCACAATGTGTTCGGCATGATGATGGTGGAGATGGAAGAGGCGGACGGGCTTATTTCGGGACTTACGCAGCATTATCCCGAAACAGTCCGGCCTGCTCTGCAAATCGTCGGTAAACGATCCGGCGTGCAGACTGTCGCTGGTCTGTACATGATGATCTTCAAAAATCAGACGCTGTTTATCGCAGACGCAACGGTCAACATCGAGCCGACGAGTGAAGAACTCGCTGAAATCGCGCTTCTTGCCGCGGAAAAAGCCAAACAATTCAATATCGAGCCGAAAGTTGCCATGCTTTCCTTCAGCAACTTCGGAAGTTCGAAACACCAGCTCGTGGAGAAAGTGCGGAGGGCTGTCGACGTCGTGCGAAAGAAGGATCCCGGGCTTGTCGTAGACGGGGAAATGCAGGCGGACACAGCCGTCTCTCCCGAAATTATGGCTGAGAACTTTCCGTTCTGTTCGTTAAAAGGCGCAGCGAATGTTCTCATCTGTCCGGACCTGACCTCTGCGAACATTGCGTACAAACTCCTGGCTCGATTGGGCGGCGCTGTTGCCATCGGCCCGATTTTGCTTGGCATTCGAAAGCCGGTCTACTTGCTGGCAACGGGCTCGGATGTGAAAGACATTGTGAACATCACTGCCATGGCGGTCTATGAAGCGCAAAGAATCTCCGATGAGCGAACGAAGTTATCGGGCGTTGCGGGCAAAGTTGAGATGATTCCAGTTTAAGACTTACGGAAAGGTGAATATGATTCGCGGAACAGTCCTTATCGCACAAGAAGTCTGCAAAGGCTGCGAGCTTTGCATCGCGGTGTGTCCACAGGAATGCCTCGGACTCTCGGAACATCTCAACATTCGAGGTTATCGTTACGTCCGGCTGATTCAGGAAACGTGCACGGGTTGCATCAATTGTGCGCTCGTGTGTCCGGATTCGGCGATAACAGTTTTCCGGGAGCCAAAAGGAGCGGCGAAAAAGACTGTCGTGGTTCAGAGCACACCATAAATTTTGACAACAACAATGAAAGCGAACAGCGAAATCAGTTTAATGAAAGGCAACGAAGCTCTTGCAGAAGCCGCGCTTCGGGCAGGAATGCAGGCGTACTTTGGCTATCCTATCACACCTCAATCTGAGATCCTCGAATACCTTGCAGTCCATGGAACGAAGCGAGGCGCTGTTATCCTTCAGGCAGAAAGCGAATTGGCAGCAATCAATATGGTCTACGGTGCGGCGGGCGCGGGTGCGAGGGTGATGATTTCTTCTTCAAGCCCCGGCATCAGCCTGATGCAGGAAGGCATTTCGTACATGGCTTCCGCTGAAATCCCGTTTTTGATTGTCAACGTGCAGAGGGGTGGACCTGGACTTGGTACGATTCAGCCTTCCCAGGGGGACTATTTTCAAGCCACCAAGGGGGGCGGGCACGGCGATTACAGACTCATTGTGCTTGCACCCGCCTCTGTGCAAGAAATGGCGGATTTTGTGTTCGACGGCTTCAGACTTGCAGAAAAGTATCGCGTGGGAACGATGATCCTCGCCGATGGGGCGTTGGGTCAAATGATGGAAAAAGTAGTTCAGCCGCCGATGGGATCTTTGCCGCTCGCGGAAAAGCCTTGGGCGACCGCCGGGAAACCTCCGTCGAGAGAAAGAAACATCCTCACCTCTCTTTTCATACAGCCTGAGAAGATGGAGGAGGTGAACCTCAAACTCCAAAGGAAGTATCGGGAAATCCAAAGTGAGGTCCGTTATGAGGCAATCCAGGTTGAAGACGCGGACATCATTCTCGTGGCATTCGGTTTGGCAGCGCGCATTTCGCAAAAAGCTCTTGAACTCGCACGGCATAAAGGAATACGTGTTGGCTTAGTCAGGCCCATCACTCTCTATCCATTCCCGTCGGCCATTCTCTCGCAGATTGCACTTTCTGCAGAGGCGTTTCTTGTGGTTGAGATGAACGCCGGCCAAATGCTGGAAGATGTTGAACTGGCTGTGCGTGGCGAGAAGCCGGTGCACTTCAAAGGGAGGATGGGCGGGATGTTGCCTTCGCCCGAAGAAGTGTTGCGGGAAATAGAATCCATCGCTGCAGTTCACGCGGCCAATTCAGAACTCATCAGCTGAAAGAAAATCGATGCCAGAGCTTAAGCCGACAAACGGGTTTGAAGAAGTCTTCAGAAAAGTCCAGACGCTTACTGACACGCCCATGCATTATTGTCCCGGTTGCGGACATGGCGTCGTTCATCGTCTGCTGATGGAAGTTGTCGATGAGATGCGAATTCAGGACAAAACAGTGGGGGTTGCGCCCGTGGGTTGTTCAGTGTTTGCATATCAATACATGAACATCGATATGCAGGAGGCGGCTCATGGAAGGGCAACGGCGGTGGCAACAGGCATCAAGCGCGTTCTTCCGGATCGCTACGTGTTTACGTATCAGGGAGACGGCGACCTTGCGGCGATTGGCACAAATGAGACGATCCACACGGTGAATCGCGGAGAGAATATTCTCATCGTTTTCATCAACAACGGTGTGTATGGCATGACAGGCGGCCAGATGGCTCCCACGACATTAGCCGGGATGAAGACAACAACGTCGCCGTTCGGGAGAGACATCGCCACGATGGGCCATCCTTTGAAAATCACGGAGCTTCTCGCACAACTTCCCGGAGCATACTACGTGACACGTCATGCCGTTCATACGCCAACGGCCGTAAGAAAACTGAAGAAGTCTCTTCGCATGGCTTTTGAATTTCAGGAAATGAAAAAAGGAACGTGTTTCGTTGAAGTTGTCTCCAACTGTCCCTCAGGATGGAAAATGACGCCGCAGGAATCGAATGAATGGATGGAGAAGAACATGTTTCCGTATTATCCGCTGGGGGATCTGAAAGTACCGAAGGTGAGAATGAATTAAGGAACTTTGACTCCCTCTCCTTATAAAGTTTCGTTTGGATTAGGAGAGGGTTCACTCACTGCTCAAACCGGAGGGATGAGGTCAGTTTTCAATCTAGGCGCTCAATCGAAGGACCGTCGGGTTACAGCAAAAGGTCAAAAGCAGACCTCACCCCTCAGGGAATAGGCAAGTGATATATCCTCTCCTAGGCAAAGAGTCGAGATGAGGAGAGGGGTCAAGGGTTCGGGTATTGTGGCAAAGGGCAAGATTATAATATCCACATAAACAAGTCAAGCAAGTATGTTCATCTTATTGTTGATCGTAAGTCTCCTGATTTCTGTTGCGGTGTGTTTTTTGATTGTCATCGTTTTCCGGAAGCCGGTCTCCAGCATTCTCCAGCGACTCATTTCGGAAGAAGTTTATTCAGCGTGGGCAAAATATTTGACCTTTGCCATCTACGTCGTGGGGATTTCCGGCGGCGTGCGGGTGTGGGACCTGCAAAAATACATTACGCCAAAAACAGAAGGCGGCGGCGTCCTGGAGCTCACGCAGGACCGGTGGATTCTTGAAGTGTATTGGACGGTCATCGGGACGCTCCAGAGCGTCGCCTGGATGCTTCTCGTTTTTTTCCTCTTCGCGCTGATAGCGTTCGTCATCGTCAAGGGGCAAGAGGCGAGACGACAGGCGAAGAAAGCATGAACAAACACGAATCGTCATATGTCGCGGTTCTGGCTGAAGGGTCCGCAGTTGCGCTCGCAGCTTTTGGTGGATCTGTTGCCATCATGTTTATCTACAGTTTTCTCGTGGATGGAGTCGGAATCACGGATTGGGAATGGTGCCTCCGATATTCACTCGCGCTGGGAGTTGTCGTGCCGTGGCTCCGGAGAACACGAAAGAACTTAGCACGTTTGGCCAGACATGGACACTTACTCTCGTAAAATATCAGCCGAAGAGGCTTGTGAGAATTATATTCTCGTGTATAAGGACAAGCTCGCATTCTTCCCGATGCTCGGAAAGCAGTTCGACCTCATGCATGGCGGAACCCACAAGCGAGCGATGGTGGAGTCGTATCATTGCGAATGTCGGGGGGCCGAATCTCCGCATGAGCATTACTTCATTCGATGGGACGGACTGACGGCTGGAGATAACATTTTTCTGCAGCGGGATCCCAGGAAAGCCTGGACATACAGGCTGCAAATCCGGAGTGCATCGGCGCAACGCGAAATGTGCGGTTAAGTGACCTTGTCAAGGTTCTCAGGACATTATCCTGACCTTGACAAGGTTCACCAAGCCAACATGAACCAAAGCAGACAACGACAACGATAACGGCGAAAGAGCAGAAGCGACGCATCTGCTCTTGTTTTTGCTTTTCAAGATGCGTCGCTTCTTACCAGAGGTTGTATATGAGCAATACTTACGAAATTATCATATCAGGGTTTGGCGGGCAGGGTGTGCTTTCTCTCGGACAGATCCTTGCATACGCGGCTATGATTGAAGGCAAGGAAGTCAGCTGGATGCCGTCGTACGGCCCGGAGATGCGGGGAGGAACCGCGAATTGCATTGTTATCATTTCCGAAAACCGTATCAGCTCGCCGATTGTTACGACGTTTGATTCCGGCATTATTCTCAATCAACCTTCGATGGACAAATTCTTTGGCAAGATCAAACCCGGAGGGCTTCTCTTGTATGAGCAATCAACGATCATTAAGCCGCCGGCGGCGGGAACGATCGATATTCTGAGTATAGCGGGAATGAAGGAAGCTCAGGCCCTTGGCAGCAAGCAAGTGGCAAATGTCGTTATGCTCGGTGCGTTCCTTGAGCGGAAACCCGTTGTCTCGCCGGAGAGTGTGATGAAAGCGTTGCAAAAAGTCTTACCCGAGCATCGGAGGCATTTACTGCCAGTAAATGAAAAAGCTCTAATACGGGGGAAGGAACTAGTTGCCCATGCGGTACCGGCTGTTTGAATCTTATGAAAGGACCCATTATGAACCTTGAAGACTTTATGTGCAACCATGCATGCCGGAACATGTGTTCTGCTCTTAACGAAGCTCTGCGCGCGGAAACGAAACTCATGGAGTTTTACCAGCGCATGGAGACTGAATGCGACTATCCGGATATCCACAAGTTCATCCATGATATCGCGGAGGAACGGCGGTCTTCAATTCTGAGAATCGTGCAAAAACTGAACGAGATGTACGCTCGCGGAGAAGCTCTAGACGGGATTGCGAGCAGTTTTGGATAAATCAGAATAATCTCAGTCGAGCTCCACTCACAACTCCTTCGGTTAAGAGTCTACCCTCTCGAAAACTGTCAGTCACACCTGACCGAGCGCTATCTAAAACACAGTCTTCTTTCTAGAAATCATCCCGGCATTTCCCACTTCTGCAAATCATTCCCATCCTCAAGAAGTCTACCAGTCGTTCCGGCTTCAAGTTTCAGATGAAATAGCCCTTTTTCCACTGGCACAAGGTTTGGTTATGGTAGACCTGACAGCTCTCATTGGATGTTCTCGAGAAACCTGTCAGGTCAGCAAGGTCTACAAAGGAGCCATCAACCATGAAAACGATCAAAAAAATTCTCGTGCCGACCGATTTATCCGACCTCTCGTTTGAAGCCATAGAACTGGCAAAATCGCTGGCTAAGGTTTACAAAGCGAGACTCTTCCTCCTGCACACCGTGGATGTTGTCCCGGTTGTCTCTTTTCCGACGGTCGATTTCACTCTTGAAACAGCGCTGAATGACGAAACAGAGAAGGCGAAGGATATCGTAGAGAGAATTATTTCGGAAAAACTCAGCGATGTCGACGACGTTGCTGCGCTCATCCGTCGCGGTGTTGCATACGAAGAGATTATGAAATTCGTGAACGAAGAAGGTATCGACCTCATCGTCATGGCGACACACGGAAGAACCGGGCTTCCGCACATCATCATGGGAAGTGTCGCGGAAAAAATCGTGAGACATTCGCATGTGCCTGTCATGACTGTAAAACCCCCGAAAGTGCGACGTTCATTGAAAACTGCGGATGAGCAGGAACTGCAACCTCATGAGAGGAAATCCAGGATTTTCATATGAGCGTTTTTTTTAGTCGACAATGTGAATATGCGCTAAGGGCGGTGTTGTATCTCGCTCTGAAGCCGCCGGGAGAAATGACGTCCATCAAGGATTTGTCCTCGACCCTCGGCATCCCGCGTCATTTTGTCGGCAAGATACTTCAGGACCTCACCTACAAAGGTCTTCTCACCTCGCAAAAAGGACCGTCCGGCGGATTCGCGCTGGCGATACCAGCAAAGGACATTACCTTTTTTCACATTGTCGAGGCGGTTGACGGTGTGGCGTTCACAAACGAATGCTTGATGGGATTCCCGGAATGCTCGGAAAAAAATCCTTGCGCCGTTCACAATCATTGGACTGGTCTGCGGGAAGGCATCTATGGCATGCTTGTCAACAAGAATATCGGCGAAATGGCAAAGGAGATGAAAAAGCCGGAGTACAGAACGGCCACAGGCTAAAATTTTTTGGGGTTAATTAAGAGTAAATTATCTGATATGAGTCTATCCGCAGAACAAGAAATAGTGTCGCGTTTCACGGATATGGGATGGTCGGCCGACCACCCGACAACGCCAATACTGCATGGGCAAAAAATAAAGAAAATCCCTCCTGAGCGCCGCCGCAGGCGGCCGCGTTTCTCTCTAGAGCCTTTGTGGTATCGCCGATTCGTCTGGAGACTGAAAGAAGATTCGCAGTTTCTTCGCACCGTCGTTCAGTTGGCCTTTCTTTTGCTGTGTGTGTGGATCGGCGTCGAGTTTCATCTGTTTATGAAATGGGGAGTTTCGAACGGAAATGCTGCATTTTTCTCACGACCGCCCGGCGTTGAGGGCTTCCTGCCAATCAGCGCACTCATAAGCCTCAAGTACTGGCTGGAAACCGGCATCATCAACGGAGTGCATCCATCCGGCCTGTTTATCTTTCTCGCCATTGTCGTAACAGGGCTTTTCCTCAAGAAGGCATTCTGCAGTTGGCTGTGTCCAATTGGCACATTGAGCGAATCCTTGTGGATACTCGGGAAAAAAATCTTCGGCAGAAATATCAACGTGAATCGATGGGCGGACTATCCGCTACGATCATTAAAATATTTGCTCTTGCTCTTTTTCGTCTCCGTCATTGTGCAGATGGATGTCACGGCATTGAAAACGTTCATTTACAGCCCTTACAACAAAGTGGCCGACATCAAGATGTATCTGTTCTTCGTGAACATTGACTCGTTTGCGTTGTGGACGATTCTGATTCTCGTTGCCCTGTCTGTCGTTATTAAGAATTTCTGGTGCCGCTATTTATGCCCGTATGGCGCTTTGCTGGGATTCCTGAGCTTCGTCAGCCCTTTGAAAATCACGAGAAACAAGTCAACGTGCATCGATTGCGAGCTGTGCACCAAAGCTTGTCCGGCGAACATCAAGGTACATAAGGTTGGCCGTGTGTGGAGCGACGAGTGCATGAGTTGTCTCCAATGCGTTGAGGTGTGCCCGGTAAAAAACACGCTGACCATGACGATGTCGAAAAATACGAACCCCGTCCCGTCCTGGGTATTCGGCGGTTTGGTGGTGGGAGTTTTCGTCGCCATCACCGGCATGGCGATATTAACGGGAAATTGGCAAAACGAAATCAGCAAGGACGAATACGAGCGCCGGTTCCAGCAACTGGACACACCTGCGTATCAACATAATCGGGGGAGCGTGCCGGAGTATGGCTCCAATGAATAAACCTTCAAACATCGCGGAGCAATCAGTTGCCGATTTTTACGACGCACTAGCGGAAGATTATGATCTCATGACAGACTTTGCGGGCAGATTCGTTCGCGAAAGGCCATATTTTCACATGCTCATTGACAAACACAACGTTCGGACGGCGCTGGACGCCGGCTGCGGAACGGGGTTTCATTCATTGCTTCTCTCCCAGCTTGGTGTGACCGTGACTGCCGTGGATGCATCGCAAAAGATGGTGAAGCGGCTGCAACAACACTCGGATGAGATGGAGCTAAAAGTCAAGGCTCTCGTGGCGACGTTTGAGGATTTGCCCGACGTAGTCACGGAGAACTTTAATATGATTCTTTGTATGGGAAATTCTCTCGCTCACACACTCACGGAGCAGAAAATGCTCGCCGTACTGAGGAATTTTCGGGACTTATTGAAACAAGACGGAATTCTGCTTTTTCAAAACCTTAATTACGATCGGATTCTTTCCCAACAAGAACATATACAAAGCAGGAAAGTCACCACCTCGAAAACCTTCGTCAGGTCGTACGAGTATCGCGAGCGAAGAATACTCTTCAACGTTCAGACTCTCGAAAACTCAACTGCCGTGACAAGCGGAAAACTGCAAACTATTCCTCTTCGGCCCTGGCTTCGTGAAGAACTTGCAGGACTTCTCGAAAAGGCTGGATTCGAAAAAGTGCACTTCTATGGAAGCATCACTCTTCAGGACTTTAAGCCAGAGGGTTCAAAGGACCTTGTGATTCTTGCGCAAAACGGGCTTTGAGAGGGTCAACGCTGTGCAGGTGTCTGATTACAGAGGTTTCTTGCGAGTATTCTAGGATCTGATATTCTCGCGTTAAGGTCGGAGAGGTTAGTTCTCAGAAAGAGGCTGAAAAAGTACTTGACACGAAATAGCGGAAGTCCTATATTTGGATAATCAGGTCTAATTATCTATAAAGCCCTGTGTCCCTCATTTTCAGCAAATCCTGCGAGTACGCACTTCAAGCCTCGCTGTTTCTTGCCAAACAGCCGAAGGATCAGTTTGTTCTTCTCCGGGACATTTCTGACAAACTGGACATACCTCATCATTTCCTCAGCAAAGTACTTCAAACCCTGACACGCGCGGATATCGTTGCCTCATTCAAAGGTGCGAATGGAGGCTTTACTCTTGCCCGCCCGTCACATGAGATTCACTTAATTGAAATCGTATGCGCTGTCGACGGCGACAAGTTCCTTGACGAATGTGTCTTGGGATTTCCCGGATGCGGCGACAAAAATCCGTGTCCTGTTCACCAGCAATGGAAGCGCGCCAAGGAGATTATACTCGCCATGCTCTACAAGAAAACGTTAGCGGAACTTGGCAGAGGGCTCGAGCCAAAGCTCGACCTGATAGCACAACTATCGGGTTGACGAGCGATTCATTCGTGATTTTCTGTCGGAACCTATAATAAGGAACCTGACCATGGAAAAACTCAACCGTCGTGATTTTCTTGAGAAGTCCGGGAAGGGGCTTGTTGGAGGGCCTCTTCTCGGGAGTATGCTCGACCTCGACTTGCTTCAGTTTACCCGCAAGAGCGACAACCCGCTGGCGTTTTATCCGAACCGAGATTGGGAGAAGATTTATCGGGATCAATATCGGTACGACAGAACTTTCACGTACATCTGTGCACCCAACGACACCCACAATTGTCGGCTGCGCGCATTTGTCAGAAACGGAATCGTGGTTCGTATTGAGCAGAACTACGACGCAACAGCCGTGAAGGATATCTACGGCAACAAGATTCCACTTTCCTGGAATCCGCGCGGATGTCTCAAAGGCTTTACGTATGTCCGGCGCATGTATGGTCCGTACCGTGTGAAATATCCGATGATGCGAAAGGGATGGAAAGACTGGGCTGATGCCGGCTTTCCAACAGACCAGAATGGAGTGCCGGACAAGAAATACTTTCAACGCGGTGAAGACAGCTGGCTCAGAGTCTCCTGGGATGAGGCTTCGAGTTACTCTGCCAAAGGTTTGCTTCATGTCATGAAGAAATACGAAGGTGAGGAGGGCAGTGCTCGATTGAAGTCGCAAGGATATCCGGAAGAAATGATTGACGCGATGCACAGTTGCGGTGGGCAGGTCGTGAAAATCAGGCCCGGCATGTCACTCCATGGTATTCTCCGCATCCAGGCCCTCAAACGATTTGCGAATATGCTCGCCCTTCACGATGAGCAAGAAGCCAAAAGACATGATCGCCAGCCTTACGGCGCCAGATCGTGGTCGAACTATGACTGGCACGGTGATTTGCCTCCGGGGCATCCCATGGTGACAGGAATCCAAACGCATGATGACGACCACAATAATTTCCGTCATTCCCGGCTTTTCATCATCCAGGGCGTAAATTTTGTCGAGAACAAGATGTCGGATGCACACTGGTGGATTGAAACAATGGAGCGAGGTGGAAAGATTGTTGTGATCGCTCCGGAATACAGCCCCTCCTCACAAAAAGCCGATTATTGGATTCCCATTCGTCCCGGTACGGATCCTGCCCTTCAACTTGGCGTAACGAACATCCTCTTTCAAGAAAAGCTCTATGACGAGTCCTTTGTCAAAAAATTCACGGACATGCCGCTGTTGGTGAGAATGGACAGCCTCAAGTTGCTGCGAGCCTCCGACGTTTTTCCGGAATATGTAAATCAGGAACTCCGTGGCTACAGTTCAGCTGTCCAGAAGATCGACCCCGAGGAACGAGAAGAATGGGGCGATTTTGTCATCTGGGATACGAAGACGAAAAAACCTGTGGCAATCACTCGCGAGGATGTAGGCGCGCTCATTGAAGAGAAACGAGTCGACCCGGCTCTTGAAGGCATCTCCACGGTGAAGGATGCGAGAGGCAAACAGATCAGGGTAAAAACGGTATTCCAGCTTTACAAAGAACTCTGCAGCGAGTACGACCTGGCCACAACGAACGAAATCACGGGCGCACCGAAAGAACTCATTGTCCGACTGGCAAGAGACCTCGGAACCATCAAGCCGGCGGCGGTTCATACCGGAGAAGGCGTCAATCATTATTTCCACTGTGACATCACGACGCGCGGGACATTCTTGTGGATGGCGCTGACGGGAAACATCGGCAAGCCGGGGTCGGGTGTGGGACACTGGGCGGGGAACTACAAATTCTGCATTTTTGACGGCCTGCCGAAATTCAACGCCGAAGATCCATTTAACATGAACCTTGCCCCTGACGCCCATGGTTCAAAGGTTGTCAACAAGAAATACTACAAGCCGGAAAACCCCTGCTACTGGAACTATGAGGACCGTCCGCTTATTGTCGAAACAAAAGAAGGGCGTAAAGTCTTCACGGGCAAAAGCCACATGCCCACGCCGACAAAAGTCGAATGGACGGCGAATGTGAACCTTCTGAACAATGCAAAGTGGGCGTACAACATGGCTCGCAATGTTGACATAAAAACTGAAATGATTTGTGTTAACGAAATGGAATGGACGGGAAGCTGCGAGTATGCGGATATCGTCTTTCCCGTGGAATGCTGGGCAGAACTCACATTGCCCGACATGACAGCCTCTTGCTCGAATCCTTTTTTGCAGGCATGGAAGGGAGGCGTAAAACCCATCTTCGATAACAGAAACGATGCCCAAGTCATGGCTGGTGTGGCAGAAAAACTCGCTGAGCTCACGGGTGACGGTCGCTACCGTGACTACTTTAAGTTTATTCTCGAGGGGAAATCAGAGGTGTACCTCCAGCGTGTCCTGGACGCCGGAACAACCACTTCCGGCTATAACATTGATGAGCTTATTAAACAGGATGCCGCCTCCCTGATGATGTTTCGTACATACCCGCGCATTCCAGGTTGGGAACAGATCAACGAATCGAAACCATTCTATAACAAAACGGGGCGCATCGAGTTTTATCGTGAAGAAGATGAATTCATCGAGTACGGAGAGAATCTCATCGTTCACCGAGAGCCGGTCGAGGCCACGCCGTACTTACCGAATGTGATCGTAACTTCGCACTCCGCCATCCGTCCGAAAAATTATAGCATAAAGCAAAATCATCCCGGCGCGGATGAGAGATCCGTGAACAACGTTAAGATGCCATGGAAGAAGGTAAAACAAACCAGAAGTTTCCTCTGGAAGCAAGGCTATCGTTTTTGGTGTCTCACACCGAAATCCCGTCACACAAATCATTCATCATGGGCTGTCACCGATTGGAACTTCATCTGGAACAACAACTTCGGCGATCCTTATCGCGAGGACAAACGGATGCCGGGAGTTGGAGAACATCAAATCAACATGAATCCTGAAGACGCGAAAGAGCTCGGCATCAATGACGGCGACTACGTCTATGTGGACGCAAACCCCGCTGACCGTCCATACAGGGGATGGAAACCCGATGACCCGTTTTACAAGGTTGCCCGGTTGATGCTGCGCGTGAAGTATAATCCGGCTTACCCGCGTGGCGTGACGATGATGAAACACTCCGCATTCATGGCCACGCCCAAATCCGTCAAGGCCCATGAGTCCCGCGAGGATGGACGGGCAGTCTCTGAGGACACGGGCTATCAGGCGAGCTTTCGTTATGGGTCTCAACAAAGTATCACGAGGGGCTGGCTGCAGCCGACAATGATGACAGACTCGCTCGTCAGGAAAGATGTTATCGGACAACATATAGGCAAAGGCTACGAAGAAGACACAAACTCTCCGAATACATGCCCGAAGGAAACGCTTGTTCGCATCACAAAAGCCGAGAACGGAGGGAAGGATGGCAAGGGTGTTTGGGAACCCGCCACGACGCAACTTACCCCGTCGAATGAGAACGAAACGATGAAAAAATATTTGGGCGGGGAATTCTTAAAACAAGGGTAATGCTATGGCGGACAACGAGCAATTTGAGAACCCTGAAGACTTTGAGCTCACGCACCACGTCGTTCCGGGTGAACCCGGGAGGGACCATATTGAAGAAATGGCGGAGACATTCATTATCGAGTTCAAGCGCATGCGATGGAGTGACGAAGCAATTTTAGCAATGTTCCGGAACCCTTTTAACGCGGGTCCATATTACGTTTTCAAAGAACGGGGTGAGACGTTCGTAATGGATTTACTCTCCCGTTGTGTGAAATCCAAGGACTAAAGGAGACGTTATCATGCCGAAAGTCTATAACTGGCAACTCGGTCGAGAGATGGAATATCCCTATGAAGGAAGGCGATCGACAAGGCAATTCGCCGCGGTTTTCAATATCAATCGATGCATCGCTTGTCAGACATGCACCATGGCATGCAAAAGTACCTGGACGTATTCTAAGGGACAGGAAGCGATGTGGTGGAACAATGTTGAGACAAAACCTTACGGTGGCTATCCCCAACACTGGGATATCAAGACATTGGAACTGCTCGGTGATCAGCCTGGCTGGGATGTGGCTCGAGCTGACAATCAGAAGCCGTACGGTGTGTATCAAGGTGAGACCTTGTTTGAGGCAGTAAAGACCCGGACAACAGCTAGTGGACAACAAGCCTTGGGCTATCTTCCTGAAGCAAAGGAATGGCGCTCCCCAAATTTCTACGAAGACACTGCCTATTCAACCATTGCCTCAAAGGAAGGCAGGATGGGAGACGGCACGAAACTTCCAGAACACAAAGCCTGGTTTTTCTACCTCCAGAGGATTTGCAACCACTGCACGTATCCCGCGTGTCTCGCTGCTTGTCCAAGGGGGGCGATTTATAAAAGGCCTGAAGATGGCATTGTTCTGATTGACCAAAGTCAATGCCGCGGTTACAGAAAATGTGTTGAGCAATGCCCTTACAAAAAGCCGATGTTTAATCCGGAGACTCGAATTTCCGAAAAGTGCATCGCATGCTATCCGCGTGTTGAAGGGACGGATCCGCTTACGGAAGGAGAGCCAATGGTGACGAGATGCATTTCGGCTTGCGTCGGGAAAATACGATTACAAGGATGGATTGATGATCCGGAAAGTCCGATTTATTATTTAGTACGAGTCGCAAAGGTTGCTTTGCCGTTGTATCCTCAGTTTGGAACTGAGCCGAATGTGTACTACATCCCACCGCGCTGGGCGCCAAGAGGATACCTGCGACAAATGTTTGGCCCGGGTGTCGATCAGGCAATCAACACGTATGGCAAACCAGACCATGAGCTCCTCAGTGTGCTGCAGCTTTTTGGGGCCACTCAAAAGCTTGTGTATAGCTACAAGGTTGAAGAAGATGAGGTGATTGGCTACGGACAAAAGAAGCAAGAGGTTGTTCGAGTACCCATTGAGGATCCGGTTATTGTGCGCTCGGAGAAACATTTTAATGTGACATAGCCGGCTGGCAACTTTTGCAGGAGAATCAAAAATGAAAACTCCGTCTTTGTCTTTCGTGCTTACAGCGAGTTTGATATTCTATGGACTTTGGACCAGTGTTTCGGGTCAGACACAAGATGTATCTGTCGAACGGGGAAGACAGCTTTACGAGAAATTTTGCGCCACGTGCCACGGCGTCGACGGAAAGGGAGAGGGGTCTGCGGCAGTATATCTCTTACCCAAGCCTCGAGACTTCACCAGCGGTGTTTTCAAATTCCAATCAACGCCTTCTGGATCCCTGCCAAGAGATGAAGATTTGCTCCGAACTCTTGAAAATGGAATGCCTGGAACGGCGATGCCGGCCTGGGATCGACTGACTGAGCAAGCCCAGAAGAATCTAGTGGTGTTTCTTAAAACCTTTTCTGAAAAATTTGTTGAAAACAAGCCCGAAGACCCTATCTCCATTGGAAATGAACCAGAAGCTACTGCGGACAGAATAAGAAAAGGGAAGACGATTTTTGCATTGTCCGGATGCTGGATGTGCCATGGAACAACAGGGGCTGGTGATGGGCCATCTTCGAAGAATATGGTCGATGATCTGGGGAGGCCCATTCCACCCTACAATTTCACGAGAGCTGCGGCGTTCAAGGGAGGCAGCACGCCCCGCGACATTTATCGGACTTTCAGCACGGGCATCGGCGGAACCCCCATGCCCGCGTATGGTGAAGATGCTCTCGCTGTCGGCCGTGAAAGTTTCGGAGATCTCTCTAATCTGCAAGGTTCCTATTCTTCGGTCGAAATTAGTGAATTCAAAAAGTACTTGAAGGAATGGCCTAAGCAAAGCGCATTGGACAAGATGAGCGTAGAAGAACGAAAAAAGCTTGCCGATGAAAGAAGGTGGTCGCTTGTGTATTATGTGTTGTCGCTTTCAAAATCCGGAAAATCACCGATCTCATACACCACGCTCAACCATGAACTTGTGTCTTCTTTTGTTCCCGATGTGGCCGCAGTTGCCGATCCTTTCAGTATGAATTGGAATAATGTGAAGGAAGTTGAGTTGGCGCTTATATCCTTGTGGCAGCGTGACACTCCGATTGATCGAGTAAGCGTCAAGGTAGTTTCTGACGGAAAAGAAATCGCCTTGCGGCTTGAGTGGGAGGATCCAACAAAAGACGACGGCGCATTGCATGACAGCAAGTTCGGAGATGCGGCGGCAGTGCAGTTTCCGATGGATATCACGAGTGATCCATTTTTCGGTATGGGAGATACAAGTTTTGCTGTGAACATCTGGCAGTGGAAAAGCTGGTGGGAGACTGACAGAGTGGGGTTTTCTGGAATAAACTCGGCTTTTCCGAAGAATGCCGCTGATCTTTATCTTTTTGATATCGCCGGACGATCAACCGCAGAGTACTTCGTGAGTAAAGATTCAGCAAAAAATCTCTCGATGACTTGGAACGCCGGCTGGGGTTCGGGAAACATTTTGAGTGTTCAGTCAGACAAACCGTCTGTGGAAGATTTGAATGCACGAGGCTTTGGCACTCTCACAACCCAGGGCACTGCCGGTCAAAACGTGCGTGGCAGGGGCACATGGAAAAACGGAAAGTGGACGGTTGTGTTCACCAGAACACTGGCCTCGGACGAACCAAACGATGTGGTCATGAAAACTGACCAAAAGATCCCCGTCGCATTGGCCATTTGGGATGGATCATTGGCAGATAGAAACGGCCAGAAAATGGTCACAAACTGGTACAAACTCACGATTTCAAGCAAATAAGGTGATCGTATGGACCTGCTTCAGGAGCCTGACGCTGTGGAAGAAGCAATTGCGCGAAGCAACATGTATAAATTATTGGCGAAGTCTTTCCTTTATCCCACGCGAGAAGTCATCAAGGACATCGAGCAAAATAAATTCTTAACTATCCACGATCAGGATAAACTTGAACCCGAATTCAACCGACTTTTTGCGCATTTGGGGTCGGCAAAATGTCCACCGTATGAGACAGAATTTGGGTATGAAAACGTTTTTCAGAAAACTCAGGCAATGGCCGATATTGCCGGGTTTTATCATGCATACGGACTGGACGTTTCAAGCACGAATTCTGAGCGTGTCGACTTCCTCAGCACAGAGCTTGAATTTATGGCATTCTTGATGCTTCAAGAGGCATATGCGCGTGAGCATCATGAAGTTGAGCACAGAGAAATCTGTGTTGATACGCAGCAAAAATTCTTGCGGGATCATGTTGGCCGTTGGGCGAGGCTTTTTAGCACAATCGCTTCTCAATCAACTGAGAATCAGTTCTACCTGGAAGCAAGTGCGCTGCTCAAGAAGTTCATCCAGAGTGAGGTCAGCCGATTGCACGTTTCGGTTGATGAAGTCTCGGCTCCGAACAAAGAAACGAGGGAATCACCGGTCCCATTCGGTTGTGAAGCATGTGTCACGGGAAGCTCTCCGGGATCTTCGCCTGAACAAGAACCTCCCGTGTCTGATCATCACACAAAAATAATATAAGGAACGAATTCGTAAAATAATCTCAGTGTCAAGTAAAGCGGCCGGATTTCAATGGAACATTCGGCAGCGGGGGTTTTTGCAGGTGGAGATGCAGCCTTCGGCTCGCGTAACATTATCGACGCTGTCGCAAACGGAAAACGTGCCGCTCTTTCTATCGACGAATTCCTGCGTTCTTGGCCTCTTTGCATCTATCGCGTTCTCGATGGTCTCTGGATTCACTGTTGCAGGTGTCATTATTGTTTCTGAATCAGGCACCCAAGGGTTAATGAGCTACGTTGCTTTTGTTCTGCTTTCCCTTTCATTGGCTCTTGTCTTCTTGAGTCTTTCCATTTTTGTTTCGACGCTTGCGCGCAGAAAATCGAAGGCATTCGGATTCTCGCTGTTCCTTTGGTTCTTCTTTGTCCTTTTCTATGATGTCCTTGCGATCGGGGTCACGTTGTTGTTGAGGGGTTCATCAATGAACCTCTTTTTATTCCTTTCCTTGTTCGGCAATCCGGTTGATGTCGTGAGAGTTGCATCGCTCATCATCTTCGACACAGCAACCATTTTTGGTCCGGCAGGCGCCGCGCTACTCAGATTTCTCGGCGGCTCCATGATGAGTGTCGTTCTTCTTGTCTTCGCCGTCGTCCTCTGGGCTGCCCTCCCGATGATGAGTGCGGTAAGATTAATGCGCCGTCAGGATTTTTGAAGGCGTGCATTCCAAAAACCCATGATGCCTCTTTACGTGTTGAAAAAGTGATGATATTACTCCACATTGTACCATGGAGCTGTTGAAGCATTCATCACTCGCGCAGTTGAACGAAAGGTATTGAAATGAAGACAAAATCGTTGTTGATTATTTTTGCAATGTTGCTCAGCAATATCCTCATTGCTGGCAAGGGAGAGAAGTACGGCAAGGATCTCACACTCAAATCGAAAACAAAAATCTCCGATATCCTCGCGGATCCAAAAAAGTTTGACGGAAAAAGAGTTCTCGTGGAAGGCGATGTGCTCGACGTATACAAAGAACAGGGATGCTGGATAAAGCTGAGTGGAGATAAAGATAACCAAAACATTCGATTCAAGGTTGATGACGGCGTCATCGTTTTTCCCATCGAGGTCAAGGGAAAGAAAGCCCAGGCGGAAGGCGTGCTTTCCGTGAAAACGTTCACGAAAGAAGAGCAGATCACGCAGGACGAACATCACGCCAAAGAAGAAGGGAAAACCTTCGACCCTTCAACAGTGAAAGGGCCTAAGACAGTCATCCAAATCAACGGTGAGGGCGCGGTCATTGATAAATTACGGCAGTAAAACTCCAAGTTGAAGATCATTAAGAAAATAGGAATCTCCGGGGCTGACGTTTATCCCATCGTTGAGGGGGGGAAAGGCGTTGGCGTCAGCAATGGGCTTACCGCAGGGGCGTTCGCGGCGGCGGATGCCGTCGGCACTTTTTCGGGAACTTATCCGAATTTGACGTGCGAAGAGTTGGACGGGCCATCGGTTCGGCGCAGCGAAAAGACGAGGCAAAACCGGAGCAAACAGCTCGCCGACGAGGGTATCCGGGAAAGCGTCGCACAAGCCAGAATAGCCCATGAAGTTTCCGGCGGCCGTGGGAGGATTCACATGAACATCCTGTGGGGACTTGCAAAGGCCGAAATAATGGTCGACGGGATTCTCAGCGGCACGAAGGGAATGATCCACGGGATTACCTGCGGCGCAGGCATGCCCTACAAGCTCGCCGAGCTTGCCGAGAAGTACAAAACCTATTTTTATCCCATCGTTTCTTCAATGCGCGCCTTCAACATCCTCTGGACGCGTTCCTACAATAGATTCTCCCATCTCCTTGGAGGAGTCGTCTACGAGGACCCATGGTTGGCCGGTGGCCACAACGGACTTTCAAACAAAGAGAACCCCCTGGTTCCCGAAGATCCCTATCCGCGCGTGGCGAAGCTCCGCGCATTCATGAACGGCGTCGGCCTCAAGGAAACTCCCGTTGTTATGGCAGGCGGCGTCTGGAATCTCAAAGAGTACGAACACTGGATCGACAATCCTGAAATTGGCCCGGTAGCGTTTCAGCTGGGCACACGACCACTTCTGACAAAGGAAAGTCCGATTTCTGACGCGTGGAAGCAAAAACTGAGAACGCTCAAGAAAGAAGATATTTTCCTGAACAAATTCAGTCCTACAAGTTTCTATTCATCGGCAATCAACAATGCTTTTCTCTCCGAATTGTACGATCGCTCAACGCGGCAAATCGAGTACAAAGACGCTCCCGATGCGCATTTTTGCGAGCCCCTCACGCTGAGCTCCACGCGAAAGACTGTCTATGTCGAGCCCGATGATTGGGCGAGGTCAGAAGCATGGAGAGAGGAGGGATTCAGCGTTTCCATCAAAACCCCGGATTCAACTGTTCTTTTCCTCACAAAAGAAAAAGCGCGGCACATTCAGAAAGACCAGTCCGAATGCAGTGGATGTCTTGCCGGCTGCAGGTTCAGCGGCTGGCTGGACAGCGAAGAGCATCGGTACGTCACAGGTCTTCGGCCCGACCCCAGGAGTTATTGTATTCTCAAGACACTGCAGAGGGTCATTCAAGGCATCAACGTGGAACACGAACTGATGTTTTCGGGATCCATTGGATATCGATTTGCCGGGGATCCATTCTACGCAAACGGACACATCCCCTCAATAAGCGAACTTGTCCGTCGATTGCTCTGCGGCGGATAATCCTGCCCCCTTTCGTCGGGGCCGAATTTCCTATCTTGGCAAAAACCCCCTGGATTTTTCCCACAATCAGGAAGAAAAGGCTGTTGAATGTCTCTATAATTGCTGAGTGTAGGCAATTTCAACAGCGGCATACAGTTTGACTGTTCCTTCATGGCTAACAATGTAAAACGATAACGTTTATTGTCTTATGCAGTTTTTTTTCCGTTCTTGCAATCTCCTCGTTGACTTCCGTTTCTCCTGCCGGATGATTTTGGGCCGGACTTTTCTCTTCTGCATTCTTGTTTCCCAAACAGTTTTGATTCCGTCTTTACGGGCACAGTCAAAATCTGACTGTCTCACCTGTCACAGCGACGAATCGCTTTCGACGGAAAGAAGCGGAAAGCAAGTCTCGCTTTTTGTCAAAGAACAGACCTTGAACGGCTCCGCCCACGGGAAACTCGTGTGCATCGCCTGCCATGCCGGTTTCGACATGAACAACATGCCGCACAAGGAAAACATTCAGCCGATCAACTGCCTCACCTGCCATAGGGACGCGCCGGCAAAACATCAGTTCCATCCGCAAATGGTGAGAGCATCGGGTCGCGACGGAAGTTCCGACATTTCGTGCAAACAATGTCACGGTACACATGATGTCGTTTCACCGAAAGTCGCCACTTCCAAATTTCACGCGCTGAACACGATTGAATCATGCGGCGCCTGCCATTCAACCGAAAAAGAACATTTCGCCTGTTCCGCACACGGCCAGGCAGTTGCGGCAAAAGCGGCAAGCGCTCCGAATTGCCTTACCTGCCATTCACAACAGATCGTGTATGCAAGAGGAAGAGACTCGGTTGATGTAAAAATAGCTCAGGAGAAAAAGTGTCTCTCGTGCCATTTGGACAATCCGCACGTGAGGGCACGAACATCCCCGTCCGCCGGGTTCATTGCGGCGTATGAAAAAAGCATCCATGGTTCAGCTCTGTTGAAAGGCAACGTGAAAGCGGCGAACTGTGTGAACTGTCATGGAAGCCACGAAATGAGGAAAGGCCTGGACCCCGCTTCGAGCGTCAACAAGGCTCATATTCCGGAAACGTGTTCCACATGTCATGGAGAAATCGCTCGGGAATACGGCGGGAGTGTTCATGGAAAAGCCGTATCACGAGGCGTGAAGGATGCGCCCGTTTGTACGGATTGCCACGGCGAACATAATATTCTTTCGCCTTCCGACCCTCGCTCGCCGACGGCGCCCCTCAATGTTTCAGGTCAAGTCTGCGCTCCCTGCCACGGCTCGGTGAAATTGACGGAAAAATTCGGAATAGCTGGGGATCGTTTTGAAACCTTTTCTGATAGTTATCACGGGCTTGCCGTCAAAGCAGGCTCCGTAGAGGTGGCGAATTGCGCGAGCTGCCATGGAGCGCACAATATCAAACCGTCGAGTGACACAACTTCTTCTGTCAACAAAAACCGTCTTGCAGAAACCTGCGGAAAGTGTCACGCGGGAGCGAACGTCCGTTTTGCGATGGGCTCCGTTCACGTAGCCATGACTCAACAGGAAGAACCGATGCTCTACTGGATCGCGACGTTGTATCTCGTCCTGATCATCACTGTTGTCGGGGGCATGGCGGTTCACAACGCTGCGGATTTCATCAAAAAGGCGAGACGGAAGCTTGAAATCCGCCGGGGAATGGCTTCAGAAGAATATGTTGGCCGCGGCCTGTATGTTCGAATGACGCTCGGCGAACGGCTGCAACACGGAGCATTGCTCGTGAGCTTTATTACGCTCGTTATCACCGGTTTCATGCTGCGCTATCCGGATGCGTGGTGGGTTGTTTCCATCCGCAACCAGAGCGACTACGTTTTTGATTTGCGCGGGCTGCTCCATCGTGCAGCAGCGGTCGTGATGGTCGCGGCGAGTCTGTATCACGTCTATTACGTTCTTTTCACGAAACGGGGCAAAGAGCTTCTTCGCGATCTCATGCCTCGCTTCCAGGATGCCAGAGACGCGGTCGCCGTGGTGAAATACAATTTTGGTTTCTCGAAGGTCAAGCCAAGGTTCGGACGTTTCACCTACATCGAGAAAAGCGAATACTGGGCGCTGGTGTGGGGCACGGGCATCATGGCTCTCACCGGATTCATCATGTGGTTCGACAATACGTTCATCGGACTTTTCACAAAACTCGGCTACGACGTTGCTCGTGTGATTCATTTTTACGAGGCATGGCTTGCAACTCTTGCCATCGTTGTGTGGCATTTCTATTACGTGATCTTCAACCCGGATGTGTACCCGATGAACCTTGCCTGGCTGAAGGGGACGCTCAGCGAAGCTGAAATGCACGAGGAGCATCCGCTGGAGCTGGAAAAAATCAAGCGCGATCAAATCGTCACAGAAATTTCCGCCGATGAAGAGCCGCGGAAGAAAACCGAGCCTTACGATCTACCGTCAAAATCCAAAAAGAAATAGTGGCATGTTGTAGCCGGCATTTGCAGACTCTCCTCTCAAGAAATACCCCCGCCGCACGGATTTCCCACCCTTAAGATTCCTTCGCATTTCTGAGAATCCCACCACAGGGAGTCAAACTTTTTTAGCATTTTTCGGCCCGTTTACAGGGTGTTTGACGCATTCTCCGCAACTCCAGTTGGTACATAACTTGCAGGAATGTTGAAGGGAGAACTACTGCCAATCCATTCCGGAAGGAGTCCATCATGCCTTTAATGAACTCGCAAACAAACGAAATCAGAAAACGCTACTCCGTTGATGAACTGAAGGAAGCGGCCAATATCATGCGCGGTTACGACCTCATCTGTCTCGCAGCAGCCGGGTCGGGACACGCGGGAGGAACGCTCTCTGTCATGGACATTACGGCAGCTTTGTATCTGCACGTTGCCCGAATGGACCCGGAAGATTCCGAATGGCAGGGTCGCGATAGAATCATCTGGTCGGTCGGACATAAGGCGCCAAGTTTGTATCTCGGTTTGGGGATGGCTGGGTACTTCGACGTAAAAGATATTGTCACGCTCAGGAAACTCGGCAGTCCGTTTCAGGGACATCCGCACTGGTTGAAGCTCCCCGGCGTTGAGGCATCGACAGGTTCGCTTGGTCAAGGATTGAGCATTGCTGTCGGAATTGCGCTCGGCCTTCGTCTGGAAAAATCTGATGCCAAGATTTACTGCATCATGGGAGACGGTGAACAGCAGGAAGGACAAATCTGGGAAGCGGCGATGGAAGCGGGGCATTATAAGCTCGACAATCTCATCGCGATCATCGACAAGAATCGCCTCCAGATTGACGGCCTGGTGAAAGATGTTATGAACGTCGAACCATTGTACGAGAAATACGGGAGTTTTGGCTGGGATGTTTTTGAAGTTGATGGGCATGATATGAACGCCATCGTCGAGACTTTTGGAAGGGCCTCGTCGATAAAAGGGAAACCGGCGCTCATTATCGCCCACACCACAAAAGGTAAAGGCGTGGACTTCATGGAGGATGTGGCCGGCTGGCACGGAAAGGCTCCCAGCATCGACGAAATGAAAAAAGGTCTGACACAGCTTGGCCTCGAAGGCAAGCTTCCCGTCGAGGAACTTCTCAACAACGCTGTGAAATTCCAAAAGCATATGGAGGTGGAGCTCAGTCATAAGATGCCAAAGTTCTGCCGTGACTACTGGTGGAACACGGATGAACTTATGCGGGTGGAAATGCAGCCGACACGGAAAGGATTTGGAAAAGCGTTGGACGAGCTTGGGGGCGATGAACGCATCGTGTGTCTAGGGTTGGATATTTCCGGTTCCATCACCATCAGCGATTTCTACGAAAAGCATCCGGAGCGGAAAAATCGGTGGTTGAGCGTCGGCATTGCCGAGCAAAGCGCGGTTGGCGTCGCCGCTGGATTGGCGCGGCAAGGCAAGATTCCTGTGTTCGGCACGTACGGCACGTTTGCGGCGGGACGCTGTCTTGACCAGATTCGCACAACGGTATGCTACGGAGAATTCAACGTTTTAATTGCCGGCGCACATGGCGGCGTGTCCGTCGGACCGGACGGTGCAACACATCAGGCGCTGGAAGACCTGTTTCAAATTTGCGGTTTGCCCAACATGAACGTTTCGGTTCCTTGCGACCTTGTTGAAACGCGGAAAGCGACGGAGTATCTGCTGTTTGGCCTCAAGGGGCCGAAATATATTCGCTTTGCCCGCGAGGCAACGCCAATCGTAACGAATGAGAAGACGCCGTTCAAATTTGGCGAGGCGAATGTTATTCGATTCCGTCGCGAAGAGCCTCGGTTCATCGACGCGTTCGAAACAACTCTGGCATCGAATTACGGAAACGAAGGCGAGCAACTTACAATTATCGCATGCGGCCCGATGGTGCCGGAGGCGATGCGGGCAGCATATATTTTGAAACAGGAATATGATGTGGAGACTCGTATCATCAACATGCACACACTCAAACCGATCGATGCTCAGGCCGTCGTCGGAGCTGCGAAGGAAACCGGAATAGTTGTCACCGCGGAAGAGCATCAGATTGGCGGGCTGGCGGACCGCGTGTGCCGGATCATCACGGAGGCGCCGGAGTTGTTTCATGTACCGGTGATAACAGGTGCTATTGGTGTGAAGGACAGGTTTGGAGAATCCGGCGCGCCGTGGGAGCTCATCAAGGAGTTTGAAGTAAGCGCCGAGCACATTGCGCACAAAGCGAGACAGTTGATGGAGATCAAACACAAATCAAGCGAGCTGCATCAAGTCAGATGAGACGCAGGAGTGAGACTTTTTCCCCTCCTGGACAGGAGGGGAGCGAGCTTTGACTCAGTTGGGGTGGTCGAGCCGAGAAAACAGCAAAAAGCTACCCCTCCGTCCGCATATTAATTCTCGATAGGGACACCTCCCCTTGAGAATAAGGGGAGGAAAAAGGCAAAAACGAAAACTGGATGAAAAAATGAAAATCGCAAAACGAATCTCACGTCTTGGCACGGAAACCGCATTTGAAGTGCTCGCCGAAGTCAATGCCTTGCGCGCACAAGGGCGGAATATCATCGCGCTCTCCATCGGCGAACCGGCTTGTGCAACGTCGGATTACATCAAAGATGCTGCCAAAAAAGCCCTGGACGAAAACTTGACTCATTACAACCCCTCGGCGGGTATTCCGGAGTTCCGAAAGGTCATCGCAAACTATATCGCATCAACCCGCGGAATTCCTGTTGAGCCTCATGAGGTGGTCGTTGTCCCCGGCGGGAAGCCGGTGATTTTCTACAGCCTCCTCGCGTGCATCGAAGAAGGTGACGAGGTCATTTATCCCCTGCCGGGCTATCCTATTTACGAGTCCATGATCAACTTTGCAGGGGGAACGCCGGTGCCTCTCCGGCTTCGGGAAGAGCGAAAGTTCAGTTTTGACATTCAGGAACTACGCTCAAAGATCAGCGAAAGAACCCGTATGGTCATCGTCAATTCTCCGCACAACCCGACGGGCGGAATCATCCCCAAGAATGACCTCCATGAAAT
>JACPSI010000066.1 GCA_016193365.1 Ignavibacteriales bacterium | reverse complement strand
GTCCTCGCCCCCAGCCGTCTAACTAATTTTCAATCTCCAACTGATAATTTTCGATTTTCAACTCTCAATCTACAATTTTCAATCTTCAACCGAATCCTCATCCTCTATACAATCCTCATTCCGCACTCCGCAATCAACTCCCCTCTTCCAATTTCAAGCCCATTTCCCTACATTCTCACCATGCACATCATCGCCTTTACGGACATCCACGGTGCTTACAAAAAAGTCAACGAGATTCTGTCGAGAAAACGCTCTTATGACGTCATCGTCGTCGGCGGGGACTTGACAACATTCGGGTCTCCCAAAGAGGCGGAGGACGCCATCAGACTTTTTCAAACACATGGAAAACCGTTGCTCGTCGTGGCCGGAAACATGGACCGCCCAGGCCTCGAGCAAACATTCAACGACCTCAATGTCTCAATCAACGGTCGAGGAATTCTTCAGGGTGACATCGGCTTCTTCGGAGTCTCGGCTTCGCCGTTTTCTCCGCTCCACACGCCCTACGAAATCTCTGAAGAGGAGATCATGCGCCGTGCTGAAAAAGGATGGAGTGATGTCCGGGAGGCACGATGGAAAATCTTCGTTCCCCACGCTCCGCCGACAAACACACGCGTCGACAAAATCTTTACGGGAGCCCACGTCGGAAGCACGGCCGTGAGAGAATTCATCGAGCAACGCCAACCCGATGTTGTCGTCTGCGGACACATCCATGAAGCGCGGGGAAAAGACGCTATCGGAAAAACGCAGATCGTTAATTGTGGACCTGCAGGAAAGGGGTACTACGCCGTGATCGAAATTGGCGAAACAGTAAGAGTCGAGAACAGAGGATGAAAAAGCCTTCGCTCGTCCTCTTCGACCTGGGAAACGTACTTGTGAAATTTACTCCGGAAACGTTTTGGCAGATTCTTGGCTTTCGGGATAAAAGTGAAAAAGCTCCTTACACAAACGGCGTCTCGGAAGCCGCAGAAAAGTTCGAGTGTGGAACAATCAGGACAAACGAATTCTTCGACGAACTGGAACGGGTCTTCGGAAACCGCTTTCGCCGGGAACATCTGCGACGCGCGACGGCTTCAGTTCTCACCGACCCGATACCGAAAATGGACTCATTGGTGTCTAGGGTTGCACAACGAACCTCCGCAGCTTTGGTAAGCAACACCAACGAATTCCATTATGCCTATTGCATAAACGCCGTTCCCGCAATGAAGATGCTGCCGAAACACTATCTTTCATTCAAACTGGGTGTCATGAAACCCAACGGGGAATTTTACGGGAAGGTCTTAAGCAAGGAAAAAGTAAAAGCAGAATCTACCGTGTTCATCGACGATGTTGAGACGAATGTCAACGGAGCCAGGGCGGCGGGAATGACCGGCATTTTGTTTACAACTCCGAAAGATCTCGAGAATCAGCTGAACAGCTTCAGAATTCTCTAGTGATCCAGAATCTACAACCCCTTCATAAATCAATCGTTTTCACACCTAAAAACTTACAATTTCCAATCTGTAATCTTGAATTGATTTCGACGCGATAACTTTGAATTATCCCCGCCCTTAGACGTAGCCACCACCCATCCCCTCTCACGCAATAGCCTGAGTGTTGGAGAGAGGGGACCACCCTCAGCTCAAACCCGCGAAGGGGTGTGAGCATTTGCTTTTCACAAGAGAACTGACCCCGCCCCAAGCATTACCACGAACCCAAGACACCCTCTCCTCACTTTGCTATGTCTACGCTTTAGGAGAGGGATCGTCCCTGGCATTACAACGCGGGGTGAGGTCCTATTATCGACCTACCACTGCCCTCAGCCGTAACAGCGAACCTTGATCTTGCCCCGGACTTTCGGACACCAAGAAAAGGCATTATACTATGGTCAGGAGGTGTTCCGATGTCAGAAAGAACGCGACGACGATTTGATACACAGTTTAAGCTTGATGCCTTGCGGTTGATAGAAGAAAGCGACCGCAAGATCACTGATATTGCAAAAGAACTTGGTATCCGTCCCGAACTGCTCTACCGCTGGAGAAGTGAACACTCGGCTGATCCCCAGGAGGCCTTTCCGGGTAAGGGACACTTGAAGCCCGAACAGGAACGGCTTCATCAGTTGGAACAAGAACTTGCTCGTGTGAAGCAAGAGCGTGACATTTTAAAAAAAGCCCTGGCATACTTTTCCAGAAACGAACGATGAGATATCAATTCATTGACACTCACCAGCAGCTCTGGCCGGTGGAAGCCTTGTGCACCGTGCTCAAGGTCAGCCGCAGTGTCTATTATCGTTGGCGCCGACTCGGTCCTTCGATACGTGAGCAACGCAATCAAGCCCTGCTGCCGTTGGTCCAAGATATTCACCGACAAAGCCGTCGCACCTATGGCAGTCCGCGCATCTGGGAAGCCTTGTGTCAACGAGGAGTCCGATGTGGTCGCCACCGCATTTGGCAGTCCGCGCATCTGGGAAGCCTTGTGTCAACGAGGAGTCCGATGTGGTCGCCACCGCATTGCTCGATTAATGCGCTTAAATGGCATCAGAGCGAAGACCAAGCGGCACTTCAAGGTCACGACTCGTTCTGGGCATACGACCGTAACTGTACCTGATCTGGTGCAACGAGACTTCAGCGCTCAGCGTCCGAATCAAGTCTGGACAAGCGACATTACCTACATCTGGACCCACGAAGGCTGGGCTTATCTGGCTGTTGTGTTGGATCTTTACTCGCGCATGATCGTCGGCTGGGAACTGAGTGCACGGCTCACGGCTTCCTTGGTCAGTTCAGCCGTCGATCGAGCCTTAGCATGGCGAACTCCGGCCAAGGGATTGATTTTACACTCCGACCGAGGATCGCAGTATGCAAGCACTCAACTCCTGGAGCTTTCCAAAGAACACGGGATCCGGCTCAGCATGAGCCGAACCGGCAACTGTTACGACAATGCAGTCACGGAGAGCTTCTTTCACACCTTCAAAACCGAGCACCTTTACTTCACACGCTTCGAGAATCGCCAACAGGCTCGCACCAGCATCTTCGATTACATTGAACTGTTCTACAACCGTCAACGAATACACTCAACCATCAATAACTTCTCACCAATGCAATACGAACAACAACGCAATCTCCCTTAACTCACTGTCCGAAGAATCGGGGCAACATCACCTCATCCCCTCTCACGCGATAGCCTGAGTGTTGGAGAGAGGGGACCACCCAAGCTCAATCCGCGCAGGGGTGTGAGCTTTTGATATTTTCTTTCTAACTCAGAACCCACATTGCCCTCAGTTATGAATCAGTAATCAGCGACTCCCTCTCCTTAACATCGCTTTTTCGTCGCTTTAGGAGAGGGTTGATCATTTGTGTTATCT
>JACPSI010000035.1 GCA_016193365.1 Ignavibacteriales bacterium | reverse complement strand
GGATGGCTCTTTGACTATTTTACCATGACGCCGGAAAAGATTCCGTGCGAAAGGGAAAATTGGGCGAAGTATGTTCGTGTGCCGGTCGAGCCCGATGTCGAGTATCGGTTTATCAAGGCTGTCTATCTTGCCTGGCAGGCGACGGGTGACGACGAATGGATGCAGAGCCTGCTTCCCCGCATGGAAAAGGCCCTGGCGTATATCCTTTCCGATGAATGGAGATGGGACGCAAAAACGAAGCTCGTGAAGCGCGGGTTTTCGATCGACACGTGGGATTTTGATTACACTGCGGGACGACACCCCTGGCTCAATTTTCAAATCAACGATCGGACGTTCTGGGGCATCATGCACGGAGATAACTCCGGTTATTACGAATCGTTCGTTCAGATGAGCAAATTCTATATGCATCTGAAAAACAGGAAACGGGCGAGACATTGGATGAATTTTGCGAACGCCTTCAGAAAGAGGGCCAACAAGGTGTGTTTCAACGGTCGATTCTATACACATCATGTGCATCTTGTGCCGGTGAAAATCGAGGGAGTGGATGAACGCGAGCAGCTGAGCCTCAGCAATCCGATGGATATCAACCGTGGAATGCCGACACACGAAATGTCAGTCGCAATCATCAACGAGTATAAGAAGAGGGGGCGACTGTCAAAAGGCTTCGCGGAGTGGTTCAGCATTGACCCGCCTTTTCCCGCAGGAATGTTCGGGGACGAAAAGCTTGTGCGGGGAATGTATTGTAACGGGGGTCTCAGGCCTCTCGTGGGTGGTGAGCTGGCCCGCGCAGCATTTGATCATGTCTTAGAAGAGTACGGAGTGCAACAGCTGCTCAAGTACGAAGAGTTGACGCGCAATAATGAAAGCTACCTTTGGTATTTTCCCGACGGGCGGCACGCAACCATTGAGACAAGCACCAGTCCGGATGCTTCTCCGACTGATGGATGGGGATCGTCAGCCATACTCTACGCTCTTCTGGAAGGATTGGCTGGAATCGTCGATACAGGGAGTCTGTACAAGAAAGTGCGGTTGTCTCCGAGATGGCTCGCTGCCGGCCGCAACGAGGCCACGGTTTCGTGCATCTATGGCCCGTCCGGTGTAGGCATCGAATATGCGTTTTCTCACAATTCCTCGGCAAAGACAATTGAGCTGGAGATGAAAGGAAATGCCGAGGTAACTCTTCACGCTTTACTTCCGTCAGGTACAAAAGCCTTATCTGCATCGGCTAACGAGAAGCCGGTGCGATGTACTACCGGGAGGGTTGAATCCAGCTCGTATGCCGACTGTTCCTTCACTCTAAAAAAGAAAGCGACAGTCATTGTCAAGTACCGGTAACAAATGAATATCAATCAACCCAACACTCATGAAAATTCGCGAAGGAGATTCCTCCGCTCAGCGTCCCTTGGGCTCGCATCCTCGGTTGTTGCCGGCACGTTCCCTTCCATCGCTTTCGGTGGTCAAAAGGGGAACAGACTCGCCCTTGTTGCAGATTCCATTCCCGGATGCTTTTCCATCCGCTCCGAATCCCGGCGCCTGATCGAGAGGGCTCATTGGAAAATTGAATGTGAAGAAGAAACGATTGAATCGACCGGCGGTCGATATCGAATGAAGGAAACCGCATCGGCGCTTCATTTCACCGACAGCAGGGGAACATGTGATGTCAGGATTGAATGGGAGCCGGAGGAGGAGGGGTCACTCCTGGCTTTCTCTTTTTCAGTGATGAATACTTCCGGGAGGGATATTCACATCAAGAACATCTACCCAATTCTTTCCGGGCTGGAAGCGGAGAGCGGATTGTATTTCTGGCAGATTGGCGCTCCCCGGAATGTTCTAACGGATGAGTGGGAACGGTGTTACGGCTCTGCGGGTGCTCAGGATGCATCGAGTGCCGTTCGTAGCGCCTGGGATGTTCATTTGTTCGACGCCGAAAATGATCTAGGTTTCACTTTGAGCTACTACCAGATTCCCAATTCCAAACTCTCATTTATGATCAATCCCCTGACAGGCCAGCAGCGCTCAACCCTCGCTGTGCGTTGTGATACGCATGCGGGAATGAGGGGAGTTCTGGTACGACGCGGAGCCAGCTTCACAGTGCCTGAGCTCATGGCGCGCCTGCATCTTGGATCTTGTTTCGACGCTCTGGAGAGTTATGCGCTGCTTATTGCCCACAAGAACAATGTTCAGCCCCCGCCGGTGATCCCCATCGGATGGGTGGATTGGTACTTTGCGAAAGCGAGAACGACGGAAGACGATGTGCTCAAGAATCTTGACTTCATCGCGCATGAGCTGAAGGATTTCGGGCTTGAGTACATTCAGATTGACTCCGGCTGGCAGCTGGGTGTAGAAACAATGCCGCCGCCTCACAATGTGATTGCCGGCGGGCCCTGGATCCCGAACTGGAAGTTTCATCGAGGCATGAAATGGTTTGCGGATGAAATAAAGCGGCGGGGATTGAAACCGGGCATTTGGATCCGGCCATTTCATTCCATTGATGGCTCACGAGAGCGAACGGAGCATCCCGAATGGTTCAATGAACAGGGGCAAATGGATTTCTCGCACCGCGGTGTCCGAGCCGAGGTTGAGAATCTTCTGTCCCTCGTGACCGAACAATGGGGCTTCGAATACGTGAAGTATGATTTTCCTTCTTTCGATCTCTTCAACGCCTGGGGGCCCGGACTGTTTGAGGATCACGCCGCGCATGCGGAGCTATCCAATCCTGAAGAGACATCCATCACCGCCTACCGGGGTGCCCTTGAAGGGATCTCCAGGGCGGCGCGTGGGAAAGCGTACCTTCTCGCTTGCAACAGCGTCATGCCGGCAACCATTGGGTGGGCAGAAGTGTTTCGGATCGGAGATGATGTTGGGGATTGGGAAAGAACATTTCGGTACGGTGTAAGATCTGTTTCGGCGCGGTATTATACCAATGGCGTATTCTGGACGAATGACCCTGATTGCCTGCTTGTGCGCGAACCCTTTACACAAGACCAGGCGCGTATGTGGGCAAGCCTGATCGCACTTTCCGGAGGTGTGGTGTTCATCAGCGAATATCTTCCGACGCTCCCCTCCGACCGGCTGGACATCATCAAGAAGGCGATGCCGGTTTATAAAAACGCGGGCACGCGATACGGCTTCGGGCGGCCAATCGACTTCCTGGAGAACAATCCGCCAACCCTGTGGGATTTTCAAGTCAAGCGTCCGTTTGCAGACTGGCATATTGTCGGGCTTTTTAACTGGTCACAGCAGGAGTCTGCCCGGACTTTGACATTCAAGTCGATCGGGCTTGATCATCAGACTCCGTTTCACCTTGTGGATTTCTGGAAGAATCGGTATCTCGGAACATACACGGGCTCGTTTCAAACTACTCTACCTTCGATGACCTGTCAGATACTCGCCGTTCATAAGGAGATGCATCAACCTCTTGTTGTCTCAACTTCCAGGCATATCCTCCAGGGGGCCGTGGAAATTCGGAAGGCGATGTGGGATGGCCGAAGCTCCGCCCTTCACGGAATCTCCCACGTCGTCGGACAGAATCCCTATGAGGTCATGATATATTCCGGTCATCGGACACTTCGTGACGTGCACAACGCGTCTCTGCTGGCCTCTGAAGAACCTGGAATTCTGCGGCTCCGATTATCCTCTGACCGGACAACAGAGCTGGAGTGGTCCGTTTCCTTTGATCCGCAATAGCCGTCTATGAACCGAAAAGAATTCTTCCGGTCGGGGGCTGGCCTGATTGCCGGCGTAAGTTTTCTCTCCGAGCGATCGATTCCTGCCGAAGGCAAGGGCTGGCCCCAGGTCAACCCGGAAGATGAGCAGTTCTGGATGTTCGTGCGGTCCCAGTTCCCGCTCACAGGAGAACGCGCGTATTTCAACACGGGCGGTCTCGGAGCATCTCCTTATGCCGTCATCGATGCGGTGAAGTCGAAAATCGATGAGCTGGAGAAGATTTCGGAGACCGGGCACACCGAAGAACTTTGGAAAAGCATCAAGGCTTCAGCCGCTGGCTTGCTTGGGTGTGATACAGGCGAAATCGCCTTCATGCGCAATACGACCGAGGGAATTAACGTCGTTTGCAACGGATTGCCACTGAAGAAAGGGGATGAAATCATTACGACGACCCACGAGCATGTCGGCAATTCGATTCCCTGGATTGCACTGCAAAAGCGCACAGGCGTCGTGGTGAAGTTTTTCGAACCATCGACTCAATCTGCGAAGGAAAATGTTATCCGAATTCAAAAACTTCTTACGAAAAGAAGCCGGCTGATCAGTATTCCGCACGCAACGACAACGACCGGGCAAATCCTGCCGGTCAAGGAGATTTCCGAACTTGCCAAAGGCAGCGATATCTGGCTTTTCGTTGACGGCGCGCAAACGGCGGGGATGTTTCCGTTTGACCTCCACGAGATGGGTTGCGATGCCTACGCGACAAGCGGGCATAAGTGGCTTCTTGGTCCGAAGGAAACCGGGCTGCTCTACGTGAAGAAAAGTATGCTCGATGTGATCGAAGCAAAGTTTGTCGGTGCATATTCGGACAGTGGTTTTGACTTTCAAAAGAATGTCCTCACGTTTCATCCCACCGCGCAACGGTATGAATACGGCACGGTAAGTATTCCGCTGCGGGCCGGTCTTGGTGCAGCAATGGACTTCATCCAGAAGATTGGCATGAGGAACGTGTGGAAAAGGGACAAATCCCTCTCAACATATCTTTTCGAGGGCCTCGGCAAGATCCCCCTTGTTCGCGTTCTTTCGCCCGAAAGCGATTCCGAGAGAAGCGCCATGATCACCTTTACGCACGATAAAATTCCTTATCTCGAATTGCAGACGCATTTGAACAAATTCAATCTCCGCACACGGGGAGTTGCGGAGGGGAGTGTCAACGCCTTGAGAATCTCGTGTCATATCTATAACAGCTTTGAGGAAATCGACCGGCTCCTCGAAGGCGTACGCACAGCCCGGAAAGGATGACCATGGCATCGTTTGCATCGGAACCCCAGTTTGCATTTGGCGCGTGGGCCTTCATGGGCGGAATGGATGACCGGTTCGGCAAGGGATACAATCCGTTCCCGCTCGAGCTGGAAGAAGTTTTCGAGATGACCGCAAAGATCGACGGGATGTCGTACGTCTGCGGCCATTTCCCAAGCGAATTCCCGGACGATCCGGCTCGCCTGGAAAAACTGGCGAGGGACTACAGAGTCGGGATCGGCGGTGTGGTTGCGAAAACCTTTGGCGCGAAGTTCAAGAATGGGGGTTTTTCGAACCCTGATGCTTCGATACGAAAAGAAGCCATCGAGAATGTCAAACGATCCATGGAACTGAACAATATTCTTCGCCCCGTTATGAAGGAGCTCGGCAAATCCATCGGTTGCCTCCATTCTGTTCTCTGGCAGGGTAATGACGGGTCGAATGGCCTCTTCCTTTCTGACTATTCCAGGGCATGGAATCTCATGATTGATGGATACATTGAAGTCCTGGAAGCCGTGCCCGACTGCAACATCTGCCTTGAACCGAAGTCGGGAGATCCTGCCGAAGATATGCTTGTGCGCGAGACAATCCACGGGTTGTTTCTTGCCAGGACGGTTGAGGATAGAATCCGCTTGCGTTGGAAGGAAAGGATTCTCAAAGAGCAGCCAACATTGAAGGCCAACGAATTCTTTGACAAACTGCACGAAAATCTCTCAGGATATAAAGGTCGGGTCGTCCAGAATATCGAGTATGGCCATGCCCATATCGCTGGCGGAAAACTTGCAGAAAGCATTTGTCTTGCCCTGGATTTCGGCATCCTCAGGCAGCTGGATCTCAACGACAACCGCAAGCATTGGGATAATGACCACATCCCGGGCAATGATAATTTCAATGAAGTTCTTGAGGCTGAATACTGGCTCTACTGGAAAGGGTTTGACGGCCTCTGGAATTTCGACATCTGGCCCCAAAGGGTGGCCGGAAATACCAAGAAAGATACGATCCGCCGGTTTGCGGGCCATCTTGTGGAATGTATCAACGCCACGCGCTACCGGCGCGAAATCGTGAAGAGGCTTCCGCCGCCGGAGGAGATGCAAAAATATTTCCAGGATCCGGACGAAACGAATATCAGCAAACTTTTAAGGAGCGTGATGAATCAGAAAATTGATTTTCAAGAATCCCGGTATCGATGATAGCAACTGCGTGAAAGACCGACTGCTGTTATGAAGAAGTACGCTCTTGGGCTCGATATTGGGACATCGGGTGTGAAGGGAATCATTATTGATGACGATGGCACCACCGTTGCGTTGGCGACCGAAGAGTACCCACTCTCCACACCCAAACCGAATTGGGCAGAACAGGATCCGGAGGACTGGTGGCGTGCTTCAGTGAAGGTCATACGCAAGCTGACGTTGGGCCGCGGGAAGAGCCGCGGAATCATCAATGCAGTGGGATTCTCGGGTCAAATGCACAGCATGGTGCTTTTGGATGCTCGGGATAAAGTTCTCCGCCCCGCAATCCTCTGGTGCGACACAAGGACGGATGCCGAATGTAGATGGATTCATGAAACGATAGGCAGGCAAAAGCTTCGTGAGTTAGTCGGCAATCCCGCGCTCGAGGGATTTACACTACCGAAGCTAGTATGGGTGAAGAATCAGGAGCCTCGTGTCTATCAAAGAATCAAAAAAGTTCTTTTACCGAAGGATTATATCCGTTATCGTCTGACCGGAGGATTTGCGACCGAAGTTTCTGACGCATCGGGAACTCTGCTTTTTGACGTATCGCATCGGCGGTGGAGCGAGGTTATGCTTCAAACTCTTTCTCTCTCGCGTGAATGGTTTCCGACAGTCTCCGAGTCGACTGACGTAAGCGGCAAGATCACGACTTATGCAGCTGAAGAAACTGGATTACAAGCCGGTACTCCGGTCGCTGGAGGCGGAGCGGATAATGCAAGCGGGGCAGTGGGGAGCGGAGTTGTCAAGAACGGAAGAGTGTTGGCGAGCATTGGCACCAGCGGAGTTGTTTTGGCTCATTCGGATGGCTATCAGGTGGATCCTGAGATGAGAGTGCACACGTTTTGTCACAGCGTTCCATCAAGGTGGTATGTGATGGGAGTTGTCCTGATGGCGGGCGGGGCATTGCGTTGGTTCAAAGACACTTTTGCCTCGAATGATTTCAAACAGGCGCGTTCAAAAGGAGCGGATGTCTACGATATGATTGCGGACGGGGCCCGGAAGACTCCGCCCGGGGCCGAAGGCCTTCAATTCCTGCCGTACCTGATTGGCGAACGGACTCCGCATCAGAGTGCGAGTGCGCGGGCTTCTTTTGTCGGGGCGTCGATTCGCCATACAAAAGACCATTTCGCTCGTTCCGTGTTTGAAGGGATCACGTTTGCCATGCGGGATTCGTTCGAAATCATCAAGAGCCTTGGGATTCCCATAGAACAAGTTCGTTTAACAGGGGGAGGAGCACGCAATAAATTCTGGCGGAAGCTTCAGGCTGACATTTATGGACAAGAGGTGGTAACGGTGAACACAACTGAAGGGCCTGCACTTGGTGCAGCTCTGATGGCGGGAGTGGCTTCAGGAATTTTTGAGAATCTAGTCGAAGCCGTTGAGCGAGTAGTGAAGATCACCGAAACAACCGAACCGGATGTCCGCAATTCGGAGAGCTACAACCAATCGTATGAACTGTTCAGAGAGACCTATTCACATCTGGAACCTGTATATATGAAGATGCATCAGCGTTCCAACGCCCAAGAGCGGTCTCACTCATCGAATAAAACATGACGGCACCAAACATCTACGATTATTGCATTGTCGCCTTGTATTTCATCTTCATGGTGGCCATTGGAGTTTATTTCACGAAAGTGAGCAAGACAGGGAGAGATTATTTTACCGGAGGGAACATGCTCCCCTGGTGGGTCTCCGGAATGTCTCTTTACATGGCGAATTTCACTGTCTGGATTTTCACCGGAGGCGCCGGCTTTGCTTACTTTACAGGGTGGTTCGCAATGTTCTACTTTGGCACCGGGGCATTTGCCTACTGGGCCGGTACTGCTCTGACGGCGGCCAGATGGAGGCGTTCCAGGTCAATTTCGCCGGTCGAGTACACGAACACTCGTTTCAACAAACTCACACAACAATTTCTCGGATGGATTATCGCGGTCAATTTTACATTGTCTGCCGGTGTCCAGCTTGCGGCCACGTGTAAACTTCTGGCGCCCATCCTGGGGCTTGATATCACGCTTGTCGTCGTCGTGACGGGGATTGTCATTCTCATTTACTCATTTCTCGGGGGGCTCTGGGGAGTTGTTGTGACGGACACCCTTCAAGGAGTAATACTTCTTGCAACGGTTTTTGTCGTTGTCCCGGCAAGTCTCTCGCTGGTCGGTGGTTTTGACGGGTTGGTAAATGCGCTCCCGCCGCTCTCATTTGACCATCTGTATAACGGGGTCCACTACAATCGGGACTGGCTCATTGCGATATTCCTGATCTCCTCGATGGGGTTCGCGGCAGGAGGTGCGCAGAGGTTTTATTCGGTCAAGGACGAAAAGGATGCGAGAAGGGTCGGGTGGCTGGCAGGGGCGTTGTCACTTACAGGTCCGTTGATCTTCGGTGTGCCGCCGCTGGTGGCAAAAGTGATCTGGCCGGATCTCAGCCAGGTCGATTTTTTTAAACCTTATGCTGACAAGAATCCTCAAGATCTTGTCTATATTGCCATCTGTCTGAAAATTCTTCCAAATGGGTTGATCGGTGTGTTTATCGCAGCTATGCTCTCGGCGACCATGAGTACGCTCAGCTCAGTCTATAATATGGTCTCATCCATTCTTTCGAAGGATATGTATCAGGGTCTGCTTCGTCCTCAGACGACAGACGAAGAGCTACTTGTTGTTGGAAAAAACATTTCACTCGCCCTGGGGCTGATCGTCACAACGCTTGCTGTTGTGTTTGTCAATAGTCAGTTCGGGATTTTTAATTTGCTCGTCGCTTTCTTTACGTTGTTCAATATTCCAGTGGTGATTCCGACAGCGTGCGGTCTCGTCTTTCGGCGGGTTCCACGATGGTCGGCGGCAGCTGCGATGACTTGGGGACTTCTTTCGGGCGTCACTGCCCGATACATTTTTGGTTGGGATATAGGGCCACAGGTTTACCTCTCATTCAACCTCACCCTGGGTGTGTTTGCAACCTCTTATTGGACGGGTAATCTCTATAAGACAAACAAACTTCTGCTGTGGTCCCTGAGTGTCGCGCTTGGGTTGGCGTTAGGATGGCTCTTTGGAACTTCAGTATTTGCCGAAATTTCCGAAACGATGCGAATTCTCGGCGTTTCGACCGGCGTGGCAATCGGGCTGAGCCTGTTCTGGTTTGCGAAACTTTTTGCATCTGAGAGCGAGGAAGAAAAGCTGGTTGTCGAGGAATTTTTCAAGAAGCTCGACACGCCGATTAATGTGGCGAAGGAAGTTTTTGGCCGAGGGAAAAAACAGGTTTCGACGTTCCCCCTTGTCGGAGGAACAACCGTCGTGATGGGCTTGCTCATGAGTCTCGTCTTTATCGCAGACCTGCCTCCCGACGGGTATTTCGTGGTCGGAGGAATCATCACCATATTGGTTGTCGTCGGAGCAGCGATGTGGTACTTCGGCCGCAAGTCAGAAATCAGGACTGCGGAACAATATATGGAAAAAATCTCGGGACATAGATGAAATCCATTGCCGTAGGGAATCGATGAAGGCAGTTAACGTCTACGATTACGTTGTGATCGCAGCCTACTTTGTTTTCATGTTGGGCATCGGCGTCTATTTCCTGCGTGTGAATAAAGGCGCAAAGGATTACTTTGCAGGCGGGTCAATGATCCCATGGTGGGTTTCCGGCATGACACTGTACATGGCCAACTTCAGTGCGTGGACTTTCACCGGCGCCGCGGGATTTGCTTATGCAACAGGATGGTTTGCGATTCTTTATTTTTCCACATGGTCGATTTCCTATTACGTCGGCTCGCAGCTTACAGCCGCAAGATGGCGCCGCACGCGTTCGATTTCTCCGGTTGAATATACGCTCACCCGGTTCAATTTCACAACACAGCAATTCTTGAGCATCGTTATCGCGCTGAACTTTACTCTTTCTGCCGGAGTGCAACTTGCAGCGACCTGCAAACTTCTCGCACCGGTGATGTCCTTTGACATTACCGCGGTAACTTTGGTGACAGGGATTGTTATTCTTTTGTACACGTTTATGGGAGGCCTCTGGGCTGTGTCAGTCACAGATGTTGTTCAGGGCGTCATCCTCTTGGGCATTACCTTCATCGTCATGCCATTGTCCCTCGGACTTGTTGGTGGCCTGGGAAATCTCATCAGCTCCCTACCGCCGCTGTCGCTTGACCATACCTACAACAGCGTTCATTATACCGAACACTGGCTTATTTCCATCTTCATCATTATGTGTTTGGGAACTGCATCGGGAGCAGCCCAGAGGTTCTACAGCGTAAAAGATGAGAAGGATGCAAAGCGGGTGGGAAAAATGGCCGGTGGATTGTTTCTGACGGTGCCGTTCGTATTCGGCGTGCCGCCGCTGGTGGCTAGTGTCATCTGGCCGGACCTATCGCAGGTCGAATTCTTCAAGCCCTATATTGGCAAGAACCCTCAGGATCTTGTGTTCATAGGCTTGTGTCTCAAACTCCTGCCAAACGGCCTGATCGGTGTTTTCCTTGCCGCTATGCTTGCGGCAACAATGAGTGCCCTGAGTTCAGTCTATAATATGGTTTCATCAATTCTTTCCAGGGATATTTATCAGGGATGGTTCCGCCCTAACATGACAGACATCGAAATGCTCAAAGTCGGGCGCATCTTTTCTATTGTACTGGGCATTCTCGTCACAGCCCTTGCCGTACTCTTCGTGAACACCCAATTCGGCATTTTCAACTTGATGCAAGCGTTCTTCACCTTGCTCAACATCCCGGTCGTCGTTCCGACGGCATTCGGGCTTATCTTCCGTCGTGTGCCAAAGTGGGGCGCCGTTGGTGCGATCACATGGGGACTCATCGTGGGAATTACCGCTCGATATGTTCTCGGTTGGGACATCGGACCTCAAGTCTATCTTGCCTTTCTCATGACGTTTGGAATCTTTGCAACTTCTTACTGGACGGGAAATCTCTATAAAACAAATAAAATGCTATTAGGGTTGATGAGTGCGGCGATTGCAGGGGCAGCATGGATCCTCTTTACCAACACAATCGTCGGGACAGTCGGACAATTCACAATTCCTTTCGCCGTAGGAAGTGCAATCCTTCTCGGAGCGACCCTTTTCGGTTTTGCCAGACTGTTTGCAATAGAAACTGAAGAGCAACGACGTGTGGTCATGGAATTTTTCCAGAAACTCGATATGCCGGTTGACGTGGCGAAAGAAGTATTCGGAGCGGGGAAAAAACAAATCTCGACATTTCCACTCGTCGGCGCAACAACCATTGTCATGGGCCTCCTCATGAGCCTTATCTTCTTTACCGAGATTCCCGCAGGGGATGACATGATTCTTGGAATTATCATTATCATCATGATTGTCTTTGGAGGACTGATGTGGTTCTTTGGAAAGAAATCGGAAATCCGGAGCGCCGTGCAATACGAACAACAAGTATCCTAATCAGCAGGACGGAGAATGAACATGCTACATCTTCATGGTACTCGCGCGCTCGTGACAGGCGGGTCAAGAGGGTTGGGACTTGCGGGCGCTGAGATGCTGGCAGAGGCTGGGGGTGATGTGGTACTGAATCACCTGAACGACTCGGCGAAAGCCCAGAAGGAATGCGACCGCCTTATGGATTCTACGGGACGAAAGCTCTGGCACATTGATGCCGATGTCGGAAACTCCTCAAGCGCGCGGAAGATGGTTCAACAGGCCTCAGAACTTCTCGGAGGGTTGGATATCGTTTTTAGCAACGCCGGAATTTGCCGGTTCACTCCCTTCCTGGAAATAGACGATGCCAATTGGCAGCGACACATGGACACAAATTTGAATGCAGGTTTTTACGTCGGACAAGCGTCGGCCAAAATCATGATCAACGCCGGGAAAGGAGGTCGAATTCTGTTCACGACAAGTGTCAGTGCTTTCCGTTCGAACGCAACGCAAACACATTACTCCGCAACAAAAGGAGGCCTCCATATCCTTGCGCTTGGAATGGCAATCGAGCTTGGTAAATATGGAATCACCGTCAACTGCATCGCACCCGGCTGGATGCACACGGATATCAATGATGCTCAGTCGCGTGACGAAAAAACCGTCACGCCCTGGATTCAGTCTCATGTTTCTGCCGGACGACTTGGAAAACCGGGCGATTTAAAAGGAGCGGTTCTCCTTCTTTCAAGCAAAGAGGCTGAGTATATCAACGGCGCGACTCTGCATGTGGACGGAGGCTGGAGCGCACAATTATGAAACCGTATACATTGACCGCCTTGAAGATGGGCGAAACGACCGTTCCTTGCGCCGAAATTTACTGGATGACAAAACTGGTCGGGTGGGAACCCTTGACCTTCTGGGCTTTTCTTATTGAGAACGAGGAAACAAGGATTCTCCTCAACACGGGATTTCCTCAAGATTATTCTGACCTCCATAAACATTGGACGACGTGGGCAAAATCCGCGATGGGAGAGGAAGGACACATTCCCGTAGTACAGAAAGAGAACTGGATCGTGAACGCGCTGGCCCGGCATAATCTGAAACCGGCCGATATCGACCATGTGATTGTCACTCCCCTCACCTCGTACGCCACCGGCGGCCTCGACCAGTTCCCCAAAGCGAAACTCTGGTTTTCCCGGCACGGCTGGGTTGATTTCCACGCGCCCGACCCCGAGATTCCACAACTTCCGCGCCATATTATTTTTCCGAATCATGTTTTGCGCTGGTTTGACTCTGAAGCTTCCTCAAGAATACAATTGCTGCCGGATGAAGACACCGAGTTTCTCCCCGGTATTCACTCATGGTTTTGTGGAGCTCATCACCGATCGAGCATGGTGTTTGTTGTTCAGGCTGTGTCCGGAAGAGTGGCTCTTACGGACGCGGTTTTCAAATACCGGAACTACGAAGAACGGATTCCTCTTGGCCTCAGCGAGTCGATAGAAGAGCACTACCGTCTCTTCGCGAAACTCAAACGCGAAGCGGATACTGTAGTCCCGTTGTATGATCCGTTAGTCGTCGAACGCTATCCGAAAGGAGTCATTCGTTGATGCCGAAACTGGAATTTGAAGGAAAAAACGCGCTGGTCACGGGAATAGGCAGTGGAATCGGTTTGGAAACCGCCCGCCAACTTGCTGAGCGGGGGGCACGGATTGTCGGTGTGGACAGAAATAAGGAAAAACTCGATGCCGCCGTTTCATCTCTTCCAAATCCCGAACAATCTCACGTGAAGATCGCGAAGAACCTTCAGACTGTCTCAGCCGCAAAAAACGTTGTCCCCGAAGCACTCGGGCATGTCGAGTACCTAGACATCGTTGTGAATGCGGCAGGCGTGTGCTATTTCACGAAAATGAACGAGATCTCCGAGGAGGAGTATGACGATGTGATGGATGTGAACGTGCGTGCTCTCTTTTTTATCAGCATTGCTGCGGCGGAGTCCATGAAGGCGCCGAGAGGAGGCAAGATCGTTAATCTCGGATCAAATGCCGGACGGAAGGGACGAGCCCTGTCCGCTCACTATGCGGCTTCAAAGGCTGCTGTGAAGAACGTCACTGAATCACTCGCACTTGCTTACGGCTCGAAAAAGATTGCGGTCAATACGGTTTGCCCTGGTCCCACAGATACGCCGATGTGGGATAGGAATTTTCGCGGATTGAAGGCCATTACCGGCAAAGACCCGAAAGAGTTTTGGGAGCTCTGGAAACAGCAGACTCCGCTCGGACGCGTTGGGACTCCGCAGGATGTGGCAAATCTCATCTGCTTTCTCGTTTCAGAAAAAGGCTCCTACATTAACGGCCAGGAGATCAATGTGTGCGGTGGATTCATGTTGACGAGTTGAACAAATCTGAAGGAAAAAAATGAACATCAAATATTCATCCCTCATTAACCGTGACTTGCGTCAGGATGAGCCAAAAGATGTCGGCGTATCCACTCTCAAGCAAGCCTATGCTGCGATGGACAGAGGTGATACCGCGGAGGCAAAGCGAATTGCTGAGTACGCACGCCTCGAATGGCAGGTCGTCCATGACATGTACGTCAACTGGTCCTGGGCGTTTTTCACTTACATAGCGGAGAACTTCGGCGATGACGAGCTCGAAAAAGCAATGAGGAGTGTCCTTGGCAGTTACTACAAAGCGCGCTATGATAAAGTGATGGCCAGCGACGTGAAGACCCAGCTTCAGCTGACGGTTGAAGGATTACGCGGTCACTTGATGGGCAAAAACCGCCAGGGAGAAATCCCTATCACTGAAGAAGAGGATCGGTATGTGCTCAAACTTGATCCTTGCGGCAGCGGCGGAGTGGCACGTCAACGGGTTGAAAGCGGCAAAGAACCGCGGCCTGACCTCTTTGGTTTTTCGAAAAAGGCGGGGCCTTTGACTTGGGGAAAAGAGAGGGTGTGCCACTATTGCGCGCACTGCTCGATGGTCAACGAGATTCTGGCAATCGAGAATTACGGGCACCCCATGCGCATCACAGAATATCCTGAGAAAGCAGAAGATGCGTGTATTTGGTACATCTATAAAGACCCGGAGAAGATTCCCGCTGAGTATTATGAACGCGTTGGCAAGAAAGCTCCTCCCGGAGCGCCCCGCTTGAATCAGGAAAGCAAAACGAGATGAAGAAACGAACTCCCGAAGATGCCTGGTCGATGCCCTGGGATGCTCCGTTGGTGCCTGAGTTTCCCTTTACCTTTCGCAACGTCGAGGTGCTCACAGTTTCTTACCGGACGACTCCTGAGGCAATCAAAGCTCTGCTTCCGCCACCGCTGAAGCCTACGAGTGACCTCGTCTTAATTCACATCTACAACATGCGGGACGTTGAGTGGTTGGGAAGCTACGGAGAATGCAATGTGATGGTCGGAGCAGAGTTGTCCAAGAAAGTAGCAGGGGGGTATTCGCCATATCTATTCCTCGACAGCGATGTTGGTTTGGCGCATGGGCGTGAGGTTCACGGACAACCAAAAAAGTTTGCTGAGGCTCGCGTCGAAGTCCGCAAGGACCTTCTCGTCGGTACCGTGACAAGAAACGGAATTGACATCATCACAGGGACGATGGGGTACAAGCAGCAGAACGGGACACTCGAAGATTTCAAGAAAGCCACGTTCGATTTTGGAGTGAATCTGAATTACAAGGTCATCCCTCACATAGACGGAAAACCGGCCATCCGACAGATCACAAGTCGAAAACTTTCCGATGTACGAATTCACGAATGCTGGACGGGCCCATCTACCGTGGAGTTGCGCCCAAATGTGCAGGCCCCCGTCTTCAAGCTTCCTGTCGTCGAAATGGGTACCGGCTTGTACTGGCGGGCCGATTTTACGCTTGTCAAGGGAAGTATTATACATGATTATCTTCGATGAAGGCAAGGGTCGTCGTCACTGACTGGGGTTTTCAGAGTCTCAAACCTGAAGAGGAAGTATTTGCGCATCATGACATAGAACTGAGCGCTCATCAATGCAAAAATGAAGATGACGTGGCTCGTGTTGCAGCCGACGCGGACATTGTCATGGCGCAATGGGCGCCCGTTCGAAAAAAAGCAATTGACGCTATGAGGCACTGCAAAGGGATTGTCCGGTACGGTATTGGATTGGACAACATCGACCTTGAGGCTGCAAGGGCCAGAGATATCCCCGTTCGAAATGTGCCCGACTACTGCCTTGATGAAGTGGCTGACCACACGATGGCCATGATGCTTGCTCTGCAACGTCAGGTATGCAGCGTGTTTTCGTTGGTGTGTGAAGGAACATGGAAGATTACGCCGCCTCTCGAGTTACCTCCACTTCGCAAGAGTACACTTGGGCTGGTCGGATTTGGCAGGATTTCCCAGCTCGTTGCACGGCGGGCGCAATCTTTTGGGTTGGCTGTCATTGCGGCGGATCCCTATGTGGAGAAAAGTGTATTTCTCAAAGCCGATGTGCATCCTGTAAGCCTTGAGGAATTATTTCGAGTTTCGGATATCGTAAGTCTGCATTGTCCGCTCACCGATGAAACGCACCATGTCGTGAGTGCATCCTCCCTGGACCGCATGAAGAAATCCTCGATGCTTGTGAATACCAGCCGCGGCGGCCTGGTTGATATTCGTGCCCTGGAGCATGTTTTGACCAACGGTCGTATCGCGGGTGCCGCACTCGACGTTTTGGAGCAGGAGCCGATTCTCCGAGACGACCCGATTCTGATGCTTCCCAATATCATCGTGACAAGTCATATCTCGTGGTACAGTAGCGAAAGCGTCCGCGAGCTCCAACATCGCGCGGCGTTGGCTGCTCTTGAGCTTTTGAAGATATCGGGATGAGAATAGAGATTTCCTACGGCAAAAAAGGGCTTGAAATCGAAGTGCCCGACAAAAATCTTGTGAAGGTGCTTTCGATGACCCCTGCCACGGCGTTGCCAAATCCGGAAGCTGCAATTGCGTCAGCACTCGATGATCCCGTCGCCTCGGAGCCGTTGGAAAAACTCGCGCACGGGCTCCAAAGCGCATGCGTCGTCATTTGCGACATCACAAGAGCTGTCCCCAACGCTCTGATCTTGAAACCTTTGCTTATGTGCCTTGAAGCGGCCGGTATTCCCCGGGAAAACATCACGATTCTTATTGCCACTGGGTTGCATAGGCCGAGCAGTCGAGAAGAGCTTATTCATCTTGTCGGGAAGGAGATTAGCGGTCAGTATCGTCTTGTTGACCACCACGCAAGAATTCAGGAAGAGCATCGATTTCTGGGCACAACGATGCGGGGAACACCCGTCTGGATCGACCGCCGATATTGCGAGGCAGACCTGAAAATCACCACGGCTTCCATTGAACCCCATTTGATGGCGGGTTTTTCCGGCGGAAGAAAAATGGTTGCACCGGGGTGTGCAGGTGTCGAGACAATCAAAGTTTTGCACAGCCCGGCCATCCTTGAAGATCCGCGTTGCAGAGAGGGATGCCTTGAGGGGAACCCTCTTCATGACGAGATGCTTTCTATCGCAAAAATGGCGGGACATGACTTTATCATCGATGTTGCTCTAGACGAAAAGGGAAGGATGACAGGAATCTTTGCTGGAGATCCTGAGGAAGCGCATGGCGTGGGTGTGCAACATATCCGGAAAACTGTGAAGTCAACCCTGAAAGAGCCGGCGGATATTGTCATTACCACAGCCGCGGGTCATCCTCTGGACCTTACATACTATCAAGCAATTAAAGGAATGACGGCCGCCCTGCCTGTTCTTAAACCAGGTGGAACCCTCATTCTGGCTGCTGAGTGCTCGGAAGGGTTGGGGAATGACGAATTCCGGAAGATGGCAACGTCGTTTGCTTCCGCAGATTCTTTTCGTGAATGGATTCTGTCGAATCCTGTCCTTATTGACCAGTGGCAGCTTGAGGAATGTGCTAAAGCTGCTTTGTGGGCAGACGTGGTCCTCGTTGCCAGTGGAATTCCGAAGGAGGAACGCAGCGGCCTGTTCGTCCGCACAGCAACGAGTGTTGAAGATGCACTCAGCAAGGCTTTCGGAAGGCACGGAAAAGAAGCGACCGTGGCGGTGATCCCCAAGGGCCCTTCTACCCTTGTCCAGGTTGAGTAGGATTCTTCCATCACGTGTTTTTCCTTGACAAAGCAGCGGATTTCCAGTATAATTTGCAGTAATTAAACATCATTCAATTAGCGGAACATCCCACCATGGCCGTCGATTACACCGTTCCTGCCATCGCCCGCACCTTTCGCCTCCTTGAAATTCTTTCTACTTCGCCGGAAGGCCGCTCCCTTGCGCAGCTTGCCGAAGAACTTCATGTCCCCAAGAGCACACTTTTTCGGATTCTCTATACACTCCAGAAACACGCGATCGTCATCGAAGACCGTGAGAGAAAACTGTTCACACTCGGCATGAAGCTCCTCGAATGGGGACACGCTGCTCTTTCAAAGATCGACCTGAAGGGCATCGCCCACCCCCATCTTCAAAAGCTGGCGCACGAGACTCGCGAAAGTTTTTACCTGGCCATTCTTGATAATGATGAGGTCGTTTTGATCGATCACGTCGACACACCGGAGGTATGGAAGATGGTGACAAGATTGGGCCACAGGTCGCCTGTTCACTGCACAGCGACAGGACTCACTCTCATCGCAGAACTCGACGAAAACGAGATAGAAGGGATGCTCGACCGTCGAGGTTTGAAGAAGTTCACTGATACGACAATCACGTCATGGGCAAAACTCAAGAAGCGGCTTAAGGAAATCCGGGACGACGGCTATTCCATCGTTGACGGAGAATACAAGGCGGATTTGTGCGCAATTGCAGTCCCTATCCGCAACCATTCAGGACAAGTTGTCTCTTCGTTGATGACGGCGATTCCATCTGAGCGTTACAAGAAAGACAAAAAGCACGCAATGGAATTGGTCCGGGTTTTGGGGCAACAGGCAAAGAGCATATCGAAGCGCCTCGGATTCGATGATTCGAAACACAAACCCTAATAATACAACCGTTGCTGAATTGAGCAGGATGATGGAGATTTCATCTTTGGACAAACTACAGCGAACGACAGTCCGGCTTACCTTGGGCATCGTCAACGATGAAATATCGTTGGAATTCAACGAAGCCCTTCGTTATGGTGCACAATGGGGAATACACATTTATGAACTTCGTTCCTTGAAAAGCGGGCGCGTGCCAACGGTTGATCCATCGGAACTCCAGGAAGTTATCAACCTCGTTCGTGATCAGAGAATTACCATCTCTGCGCTCTCACCGGGCATCTTTAAACACCCGCTCACAAGAAGCAGGGAGCTCGAAGAGGAACTTTCTGATACGCTGCCCCGCACCATCGAGCTGGCAAAAAGACTCACGACACGCCTGATTCTCGTGTTCGGGTTCCAAAGGTCTGGTGGGGGGATGGAGGGCGAGTATCAAACTACAGTAAACCTCATGCGGCGCGCGGCGAACCTTGCAGAGAAAGAAGATATGAGGCTGGCCATCGAAAATGAGCCGGGGTTCTGGTGCGATTCGGGAAAGAACACGGCAAAGTTCATCCAGGATGTGGGATCGGCTTCACTTGGGGCGAATTGGGACCCCTGCAATGGATACGGAACCGACGAGCGCCCATTTCCGGAAGGATACAACGCAATCAAAGATTTCATTTTTAACGTCCACGTCAAGGACACACAAAAGGGGTCTTTGATCAAATGCGTTCCGGTTGGCGAAGGGGCGATCGATTGGAAAGGTCAATTGAAAGCTCTGGTGAAAGACAAAATCGTCCAGCATGTGACGATTGAAACGCATTGCCTCCCGTTGATCGAAAAATCCAAGCAAAACGTCGAAACTCTTTCGAACTACATTGAGGAAATTATGCAAGGGGAGAAAGTGACTCAATGAAAGTCGAGCGACGGAAATTTCTTCAACTGATGGGAACGGGAACGCTCGCGACGTCTCTTCCTCATGAGCCGGCTTTTTTCCAGGAACAAGGTACTTCCAAACCTCAGCGCCTCCATGAGGATTATAAATCGAACAACCAGGGCACGGAATATTACTTTTTGGGCAACGGATTGATTCTCGCAGCTCTTCAAACGTCGAGCAACCCGGAAGCCGGTACGCACTGTGGTTTGCTGGTGATGTCTCCGGAACATTTTGGTAGAAAAATCAGCTCATACCTGTATCATCCCGAACGTGGTTTACAAAACTCCCGCTGTTTTATCACTGCAGAAGGTGCGACCAATGTCCCGGAAGCGGCCACATCAAAGGTCTCTTGGGAGTACCCCGACGGGATTCCGACGGTTGTTGTAGAATGGAAAGCGGGCCAATTTGTAATTCGAGAAACGTTGATGTGCCCGGTACATGACCCTGCCGTTATTCGGACAATTGCGTTGAAAAATGTCGCTCAAGAGGATGCTGACACTTCGGCCACGGTATTGTTATATCCGAATCTGATGTTCTTCGATGAATATAACGTCGACCGTAAACGCGGCACATTGAAGGCTGGCGGCTACAAGACGATGAGACTATTCTCGCTTAATGAGTCCATAGCCGGAGATCGTCATTTGAATGTCAAGTTTGGTTCCGTTCCCCCGGGAGCCACACGGACGATTACTGTTGTGCTGACGCTCGATT
>JACPSI010000034.1 GCA_016193365.1 Ignavibacteriales bacterium | reverse complement strand
CGGTGAATTGGCAATGACCGACGGTTTCGTTGACGAGATGAATTTTTGCCTCGACTGCCAGGCATGCGAAACAGTTTGCCCCGCAGGTGTGAAATACGGATCGCTCGTGGAGGCCGCTCGAGCGCAGATTTTTCAGGGAGGGCATGAAAGTTTTCTGTCAAAATCGCTTAAAACAATTTTCCTCCGATGGTTTTTTGGCGATCAAGCCAGACTCAAATTACTCGGAAGAATTCTTCGATTACAGGATCGATTGGGCATAACATGGTTCCTTGAAAAAACAGGATTTCTAAAACTCTTTTCAAAAAAACTCCACGATGTCCTGGCGATGAGACCTCAGATTTCCAGTTACTTTTCGTCGGATGTTTTGCCGGAGGTTATCTCCCGCGTGAGCAAACCAAGATATCGCGTCGGTTTTCTGACCGGCTGCATTATGGACATTGCATTCGCAGACGTGAATGAGGACACCGTGGAATTGCTGCTGCAGCACGACTGTGAGGTTGTCATCCCCAGGGGGCAATCGTGCTGTGGTTCGCTTCAGGCACATTACGGCGACCGGGGAGGAGCGCGCCAAATGGCGCGAAGGAATATTGAAATCTTTGAACGTTGCTCGCTTGATTATATCGTCATGAACTCAGCCGGATGCGGCGCTTTCATGAAAGAATACGGCCATGTTTTCGATGACGACAAGAACCTTGCTGAAAAGGCCAGGCGTATTTCAGAAAAAACGTTAGATTTAACAGAATTCCTGTTCAAGATTGGACTCAGCATACCCGATCGACACGGCCCCTTTTTGTCGTCTATCAAAGAAAGCAAAATCAGCTATCACGACGCATGCCATCTCGTTCACACCCAAAAGGTGAGCCAGCAGCCGAGGACGTTGTTGCGCTCGGTTCCCGGAATCCGATTCGTCGAGTTGCCGGAATCCAGTTGGTGCTGCGGGAGCGCGGGCATTTACAATGTCGTCCGGTACGACGACTCAATGAAACTTCTTGACCGTAAAGTCAACCACGTGAAATCGGTCATGCCGGATATTCTCGTCACGGGCAACCCGGGATGCCACGTTCAAATTCAGTACGGCCTTCAAAAGGAAGGCGTGGCTGTTCAACTCATGCATACGTCGACATTTCTCCGGAGGGTCTGTGAAACGTAAGAACCTTAAGGCGTATCTTTCCGGCGGCATGGAATACGCTGCAAACGAAGGGGCTGACTGGCGCGTCGACCTCGAGCAGTGGATTCGAGCGGAACTTGGACATTCAGTGTTCAACCCCAATAAGGAAAGTGAGGAGTACCTTCGCATAAACTTTCCCGACGGAAACATCCGGGCTCTGAAGTTCGAAGATGTCTCGCGTTTCGCAGAGATTCTTGGCGGTGTTGTGGACCTTGATTCGAGGGAGGTGGCAAAAGACTCCGATTATGTCATATGTTATTGGGATGAAGGAGCGCACAGAGGAGCGGGGACAAAGGGTGAGATTACTCTGGCAAAATATTTCAGGAAACCTGTGTACCTTGTGACCGCATGGAAGCTGGAGGAGATCCCCGGCTGGGTGCTTGGCTGTGTATCACGTTTTTTTAAGTCGTTTGACGAGCTGAAGGAATTTCTCGCGAATGAATACGCAACAACCAAACAGAAAAGTCGAGGTGAACGATGACTGTCAATCTCATAGTGGCCCTTACTTTTTCCAGCCTTTATCTAAGCGCGCAAACTGTCAGATATATACCGAAACATGAAGAGCTCAAATACACGTTCGGCGGCCATCCGCCGGTGATGACGCTGAAGCCGGGAGCTATTCTTGAGACGTGGACAGAAGACTGCTATGACGGAGCCGTCAAGAAACCTACAGATATTCCTTCTCAGGTCGCACCCATTGGACGTGACAATCCGCAGACAGGCCCGTTTTTCGTGGAAACTGCAAAACCGGGCGACGTTCTGGCGGTTCACATTATCGACCTCGAACCATCACGGGATTACGCGATAAGCAGTGCGTATCCGGGTTTTGGAGCTCTCACGACAACGGACTACACTGCGCTCCTGAACCCTCTTTTACCCGAAAAAGTGTGGTGGTACAAAGTGGACAAGAAAAATGGGATTGTCAGCACGAAGCTCGGGGAACGGACGCTCGAGATTCCGATGAGCCCGTTCCTGGGATGCATTGCAACTGCACCACAGCGCGGCGAAGTACGATGGACGGTAACACCGGAGGCCTATGGCGGCAATATGGATATCTATTCCATCAAGAAAGGAGCAACAGTATATTTGCCCGTCCATGTCAACGGCGCTTTGCTCCAGGTAGGAGACGGACACCTGGCACAAGGGGAGGGTGAGATCATCGGGACAGCCGTCGAATCGGCGATGAATGTGAAGATTAAAGTTGACGTCATAAAAGGGAAGACCATCGGCTGGCCACGCATCGAGAATGATGAGTATATTATGACAACAGGTTCTTACAGGCCGCTTGAAGATGCCTTCCGAATCGCCTACAAGGAAATGGTGCTATGGCTGACCGATGAATTTGGCTTTGAGCAAATGGATGCATACCAGTTGTGCTCACAAGTGGGCGAAGTGGACGTTGTGCAGGTCGTTGACCCGAATTATACCGTCGTTGCCAAAATATCCAGAAAGTATCTGCCGAATGTCAAACCATTTGGCGGCATGCATGAAAAGATGAAATCCAACAAATAAGGACGGAGAAAACCCATGCGTATTTCACTAAAACGGCGTGACTTTATCAAATCTGCTGCGGCAGCTGGACTCTCTGCTGTCGTCGGCGACAAACTTTTGGCTTCGGGGCCGCTCACTGCTCATTCAAAAGCTGCGGTGAAGCCTGTCGTCGTTTCGAGTGCGAACGGGCTTCAAGCCACGGCCAAAGCAATGGAAATGATCCAGCAAGGAGCCGATGCACTCGACGCTATCGTTGCAGGGGTCAACATTGTCGAAGATGATCCCAAAGACAACAGTGTAGGTTATGGCGGAATACCAAATGAAGATGGCGTCGTCGAACTCGATGCGTCCGTCATGCATGGCCCAACCGGCAGGGGAGGAGCTGTTGCGTCAATTCGCAATGTCAAGAATCCGTCGAAGGTCGCAAAACTCGTCATGGAGCGGACGGACCATGTGCTGATCGTCGGAGAAGGAGCGTTACGATTTGCAAAGGCGCACGGGTTCAAGGAGGAAAACCTGTTAACCGAAGAGACGCGGGAGCTATGGCTCAAGTGGAAAGAGAACCTCAGTAAGGATGATGACTGGCTGCCTCCGCACGATTTCGAATCGAAGGATATCGGCGAGGGTTTAAAGTCCTACATCCGCAACCACGGCACTATCAACTGCGACGCGATAGATTTGAAAGGAAACATTTCGGGATGCACGACGACAAGCGGCTTGTCCTTCAAAATCCCGGGGCGCGTCGGAGATTCTCCGATTCTCGGCGCGGGATTGTATGTCGACAATGAATTCGGGGCCGCCGGTTCGACAGGAAGGGGAGAAGCGAACTTGTTAGCCTGCAGCAGCGTTATGATTGTCGAATATATGAGCCAGGGAAAGTCGCCGGAACAAGCATGTATTATGGCGTGCGAACGAATTGCACGACAAACAAAGGAAAAACGCCTGATCGATGAGAAAGGCAGGCCAAAATTCGACGTGAGGTTTTATGCGCTCAATAAAAAGGGAGATTTCGGCAGCGCTTCGATATGGAGCGGCGGAAAATTTGCCGTGAACACCGGAGAAAAGCAGAGCAGGCTCGCCGAATCCGCCTACTTGTATAAGAGAGAGCCGAGGGCAAGCAACTGACATGCCCTGGTTCGTCACGTTTACACTGATTCTTTTTGCTCCGCTTATTCTCATTAGTTGGTATGTAGGGAGGAAGCTCCTTTCCGCCTTCGTAACCCTGCTCGGTTGGGACCGAAAAAGAACGAAAAAGGCTGTCATTCTTTCCTACGCCTTTCTGCATCTTCTTCCAGTAAGTTTCGTGGTTCTGTTCCTTGTGGGCGGTCGTGCTGCGACGTCAGCATTCACAGGAGAGAATCGCCTGTTGGACGCTTTAGTGGTCTATCCATTCTGGATAGGACTTATTATCAACGTTCAGTTGTTCCTTGTT
>JACPSI010000091.1 GCA_016193365.1 Ignavibacteriales bacterium | reverse complement strand
TCTGAGATTCCGTCCTTACTAAATCTCCTTTGACCATGTACTTCATCGGCGTTGGGGTATCCATGTTTGGACCCTTCATCTGAAGCTCGATGATGCCCTCGAACTGTTGAGCGGAAACGAGTGATGTAAAAACGATGATTGAGAGAATTGCCAGCATTGCTTTTTTCATAGATATTCCTTTTCAGGGGTTCGAGGATATTTTTAGTCAACCTGTGCGAGGATAGTTTTTGTGCTTACCTTCTTTGCCCACGTTTCGACCGCGGCCTCCGGACCTACGAACTCCACCGTTACATACTTCACCGTTGTTGCAGAAGGCTTCTTTGAACCTACGCTTTCTCCCTGATTGAAGTCGACTTTCGAAAGTGTCTTCGTATCTTTCAGCGAAACGGGGTCAAAGAATATGCGTATACGCTCGTTTCCCTCATTTTCGCCTTGTTTGGATTTCAGTGCAATAAATCCTGTCCCTTCAGCGAGCACGCCATCGGGGTCAATGGTTTCGTTTTCACCTCTATTGAAGTACACGTCGATCCTGATGGGAGGATTCGTCTCAGCCGACGACGCTGCCTTCATCGCCGTCGACTGCATTTCCTGCGAGAGCCGCACGACTTCCTGTATGTCTCCTTTAGCTTGTGCAGCCTTGATTTTGTCCATCATCGCTTTTTGCTCATCCTCGTCAGTTTTGAATGAATATTCACGATGGGCGCCGGCGTAGAGCAAGTTTGCCGACCCTTCGGATTCATAGTACTCGGTCGGTAAGTTGAAGGATTCGTTCTTTTCGTCCGAGCGATATCCTTTCGGAGCGTCTCCGAGAGCGTTCAGCACCGCAACAAGTTTTTTCTTGATGACCGAGACCTGGTCCCGTGTCAGCTGTTTTGTATTCTGGGCCCAGCTAAAGCTCACCGTCACAACTGCCAAGGCAGTCATTTTCAAAAGCAAATGTTTGTTCTTCATGATGTTTACCTTTATGGTTGAAACTTACGTTTGTTATGGCCTGCCTGTTTCGGCAAGCTGTTTCAAAAGAGGTGCAATGCGATAACGATCCTCATGCAAATCCGATTGCACGGCGGAAAGAACTGCATATACCTGCCTGATACCGATTTTGTCCGCCCACTCAATGGGGCCTTGCGGATAGTTGGCGCCGAGCTTCATCGCGGAGTCTATTTCCTGCGGCGTGGAAACCTCGTCCATAAGAGAGAACATCGATTCGTTGATCAACTGGCAAAGGATCCGTGGCATTATCATCCCCACACGGTCCTGAACAACCTCAATCTTTTTGCCGAGGGACTCAAAGAATCTCAAAACCACCTCCACCGTCTCTTTCGGGGAAAATACCGTCGGGGCGACTTCCACAAGAGGCTTTTCGATGAGCGTGGGCAGAGCGCTGAACCCGATAAGTCTGTGTTTCCCCTTAATCCATCCCGACTGTTCAGAAGCAGAGACCGCCACCGATGAGCTGAGAATCGCGCTGGTGGCAGGGAGGGCTGAGTCGAGTTTCTGAAGATTCTTTCTCTTGGATGAAAGATCAGTATTTGTTAGCTCAATACCAAGAGAACAATTCTTCGGAATGACCGTCGATTTCCTCGCACCGGCCGCCGCAAGCGATTTTGCCGAAGGTTGAGCATTCGAGGAAAAGAATACGCCGTATCCATGCCGGGAACAGAGGTCAACGTAGGTTTCTACCATTGGCCATTCGCCGATGATGTAAACTTGAGCTTTTTCGGGTGACTTTTTAGCCATTTCAACTGTGTTTTGTCCAGAAGTCGCTCTGTTTATTAATCCGCGAATCCAGCCCTCGAACACTTCTCATGTTTTTTGTTCGTAACTGTAAAACCCTTTTCCGGTTTTTCTGCCAAGCATCCCTGAGTCGACCATTTGTTTTTGAATCGGATGAGGCCGGTAACGCGGTTCCCCAAAATACTGATCGTACATAGATTGTGTTACAGAAAGGTTTATGTCAATTCCGATAAGGTCCATGAGTTCAAACGGTCCCATCGAGAATCCTCCAATTGACTTGACGATTCTGTCTATCTGTTCAACTGACGCGACGTGCTCACCCAGGAGCCGAAGCGATTCTCCGTAAAAAGGCCGTGCAATACGGTTAACAATGAAGCCCGGTGTGTCATTCACGACGACAGGTATTTTGCCAATTTTTTTGACGAATTCAAGGGCGTTATGAAGAACATCCTCGGAAGCGTCTCTGCCACGGACAACCTCAACGAGTTTCATGATATGAGCAGGGTTGAAAAAGTGCAAGCCAACGACGCGACCGGGTTTCTTGAGCGTAGATGCTATGGCTGTAATTGACAGAGATGATGTGTTGGAAGCCAGGATCGTGGTGGGCTTGGCATCAGCCTCAAGATGCTTGAAGAGATCTTTCTTTACTCTCAAATCTTCTATCACCGCCTCGATAATTATTTCGCTGTGGCCCAAATCAGCGAGGGAGGTTCTGGGATGAATTCTGCCAAATGCCTCCGTTGCTTTCTCCTGAGTGAGCTTGCCTTTTTGGACTCCTTTTTTAAGGTCATCCTTGATACGCTCAAGGGATCTGCGTAGGAGGGTATCGTTGATGTCGTAAAGGAGTACATCGACATCGGCAAGCGCCGCGACGTGCGCAATACCGGCGCCCATGGTTCCTGCGCCAACAACACCGAGATGCTTGAACATGAGAAGCAAAAATGAGGAAGAATGTGGAGAGAACTTACTGAAATAGGGCCTGAAAAACAACCGGAGCGAAACCTCCTACCTCCCTTTGAACTCGGGCTGTCTTTTTTCGAGAAATGCCTGAACTCCTTCTTTATGGTCTTCGGAAAGAGAAGCGATTTCCTGAATGTAGGCCTCGTAGTCGAGTAGGGAATCGAGGTCGGTCGAAAGAGCTTTGTTGAGCGCGCGTTTGATAAGTCCGACAGATTTCGTTGGGGCTTGGGCGAGCTTCCCAGCAATTTCCATCGTGACTTTTTCCAGCTCAGCCGCCGGCACAACTTTGTTCACAAGCCCGACGCGTTCAGCTTCTGAAGCCGTGATGTCGTTGCCGAGCGCAGCGTATTCAAATGCTTTGGCCATGCCAACGAGTCTGGGGAGAAACCAGTGAGAGCCTGTGTCGGGGACAAGGGCGATACGGATGAACACTTCAATAAGTTTTGCTGTGTCTGCCATGATACGCATGTCGCACGCAAGCGCGACACTCATTCCAGCACCGGCGGCGATGCCATTGATCATGCCGACGATGGGTTTTTCCATCGAGCGCATCCTTCTGATCATGGGGTTGTAACTCTTCTCAAGAGATTCCTTGAGCGAACGGTGAGTTTCTTTCCCCGCATGCTCTTTCAGATCCTGGCCGGAGCAAAATGCTTTGTCTCCTGCTCCTCGAATCACGAGGCAACGCACGTCCGGGTCTTTTTCCGCTTCCTTGAGCGCGTCGTTCAAATCTCTTTTCATCTGCTCGGTGAAGGCATTGTAAACGTCGGGCCTGTTCAAAACGATTATTCCGATGTTGTTTGTGATCGAATACAGGATTGTTGAGTAGCCTGACATAGTCATTCCTTAAATGTGTTTTCCAAAAGAACCACGTTGCCGTCAAAGTCAGTCGCGACAACACGTTTATTGCTCATAGGGACAACCGTGTTCACAATCGTGTTGCTGATTTTGTGGATCCATTTGATCACGCCGGTCTTTGCATCCAACGCGAACACGGTACCATTCTTATGGCCAAAATACACGACACCATCTTTTTCCATCGGCATGGACGGGTCAATATCATAACCGTAGCCACAATGGGTCGCCCACACAAGTTCGGATTCGTTCGATTGTGATGAAAATGCAAAAAGAGTATCATTTATGCATTTGGCGTACACCCGGTCGCCGTCGACTGAAATGCCGAGGGCTTCACGGACCTGATGCGCTTTGCTCCTCCAGATCTCTTTTCCCGTTGCCAGATCAAAGGCGGTCATCGCCCGATCCGGCGCGACAATGAAAACCTTGTTTTCAAATGCAACGGGCCAGCACGCGGCAGGAGAGAGGTTGAGGGTTGGAGTCCCGTTCGACCACTTCCACGCAAGCGAGCCGTTGCTAAGGTTTAAAGAATAGAGATAAGTATCCCAGGCCCCAAAGATAATTTTGCCACGATGAACAAGCGGCTTAGTCTCAACGAAAGCTGATATGCCCGAAAACTCCCACACCAGTTTGCCATCACGAAGATTGATCGCTCGAAATTTCCTGTCGCTTCCTCCGATATAAACAATTCCTTCGTGAATTGTAGGGCAAGCAACGACCGGCGCAGAAGTTTGAAATTTCCACAACAATGTTCCATTCGGTATTTCGAGACAGTAAATTCCTCCGTCTGACGAACCAACCACGACTCTCTTTTCAGATATGGCCGGCGTTGAGAATACCGACGCTCCCGTTTGAAACCGCCATCGTCGCGTTCCATCCTCTAAAGAGTAACACTCAACTACTCCGCTGCTGTTGCCTACGACGACATACTCTTCTGAAACAACGGGGGCTGCAGCGATGGTGTACCCTGTGCGAACCGTCCAACGAGGTTTGACAAAACTGTATATTGAATTAACGGAATAGTCCGTGCGAGCAAAACGCGTTGTGTCTGTGCGATGATCGTTCTCGCGAATGGAAATTGAATGCCACGCAGGGGAAATCTCCGCACCGACGATTTTTTCAAAAAAGAACATTGAGTCGCGGTCAACGCGTGCAATCGTGTACCCGCCTGCAGGTTTTGACACCCTCAGATTTGACCGCCCCATGATCCCCGGGATTCCCTCAAAATCCATCTTTCTATTCGCGTGCCCGTGACCAACAAGGACGGCTTTTGTGTTGTGTCGACTGAGCCGGTCAGTCATCTCGTACCAGTTATCGAGTCCTGGCGTGAGCGGATAGTGTGTGACAAAAAAAAGGGGTTGCCGTTTGTCTGGCATCTTTGCAAGCACTGAGTCCACCCAACGCAAATCTTCGGGGGCAAAATGGCCGTCTCCCATTCGCATGATGGGCCCTTCATGAAGTCCGATGAACCGGAATCCACCGTGTTCGAAAACAAACCTGTCAGAGCCGAAGACTTGCGGGAATCTTGTGCACCCGGACTCCGACCATTTCGTATCATGATTTCCGGGAACAATATAGTAAGGCTTCTTCAAGCTGTCGAGAATCGCCTTCGCTGTATCGAATTCCGCGTTCCAACCGAGTTCCGTGATGTCTCCGGAAAGAATAACAAAAGCCACGCTCTCAATCGTATTGATATCTTGCACGGACGCGCGTAAATCGTCTGCCCCGGTCGCTCCGCCGACGTGCGTGTCACTGAGCCAGGCAAAAGTGAAGTCCTTTGTTTGTGCGAAGATTGATGAGAAATGAAGAAGCAGAAGGAGAACTGAGGAGAGGTAGCGTCGCATGGAAAAACTATTTCATGAAAAGCATTTTCTTTGTCTCAACATACAAGCCCTGGCGCAGTTTGTAAAAATAAACTCCTACGGGCAAGGACGCAGCATCGAAGATGATGTCTTGAATACCGCGAGCTTGCTCATGATTGACAAGGACTGCAACTTCCCTTCCCAGAATATCGAACACACGTAACGACGTGAAAGCAGTATTTGGTAAATTGTAACGGATGCGGGTCGACGGGTTAAAAGGATTCGGAAAATTCTGCTCCAGGAAAAAATCAAAGGGAAAGCCCCCGTTTTCTTCAACGGTTGCCGTCGCAGCGTTGAATTCCCATGTCTCGTTGAACAGATTTCCGTCCGTGCCGCCGAAGACGATCATTCTGTTGGTCGAAGGAACATGGACCGACGTGTGTCCCTGCCGGGGGGAAGGCTTTGTTGTCCCGCCATTCAGCGGCTGCCACATGTTGTTTGTCAATGAAAACAGCCAGAGTTCTCCCGAGGGCCCAATGGCCGTTTGTCCGCCGAACATGATAACATTTCCGTTTCCAGAGTATATCACAGAGGCAAAGTAACGGGCGGAGGGTTTTGAGGCTGGCGCTAGATCCGACCATTCAAAAGAATCGACGTCTAAAGCCCAAATGTCATCGAGCGGCCCGCTTCGCTGTCCGCCATACATGATCATCTTTCTGAGGTCTGGAGCGAAGCACACACTATGTAAACAACGCAGGCCTGGCGAGAGGGTTTTTGTTTGTTCCCGCCAAACAATGCTGTCGGTTTCGAAATACCATGTGTCTTGAAACCTGCCGCTTGAAGTGAATCCTGCATAATTAACTAAACGGCTTCTGGCGGCGTCATAAATAGCTCCGGTGCCATATCGCGTGAGAGGTGCGCCGGAGATATTTCCATTGGCCCAAAGTTCGATCCAGCTAGAGTCCGCGAAATTAAAACTCCACACGTCATTATAGAGCGCGGATCCCTGTCCTGACCAGATGAGCATACGGTTTGAACTCGAATCGATCATCGCGTTGTGGGAAAAACGGGGAGCCGGCACATTGCCTGTGGAGGGTGTGATCGTTGTCCATGCAAGCGTGGAAAGATTCAAACTCCAGACGTCATTCTTGTTGCCTGTGGCGTCAACACCTCCAAAGACAATCATTCTGTTTTGTGAAGGGTCGTGGACTGCCGATGCATTTCTTCGGGGCGAAGGGTTATTCGTTGTAGGCAGCAGCGTCCATGATTGGGCAAATGTACTGCCGACGAAGCAAAAGAGGCTAAAGATGACCAGAAGTTTGACTCGCAGGACCATCCTTGTTCAAAGTCGCAGGTTAATCGATTTTACGCTTTTTGAATTTCTTCTTTTTCCCGGCAAACTTGTCCACGAACTCTTCCAGTAGTGTACGCCAATCCTGATTCTGCGTCGGTGATGCAGGAGCGGGTTGAGGCCTCACATCAACGCGGGTCGTGGGGGAATACGGTTTCGCGAACCTCTGATATGGCTGATGAGGACGAAACCCTTCTTTCCGGCTGTCGTTCTTTTGATGTCGTCCTTGCGGCACACGAAAAGACGGCCTTGAGCCTCGTTGTTGTCCGCGTTGGTGCGGACGGCCGTGTCTGAATTGCTCTCGCGGTTGGGACGGCGAATGTTGTTTATGCATCGGGGCTTCGGGTGCTTTCGCGTAATCGAACCCGGGGAATTTCTTGAGTTCATAGCGCCTGGAGGTGAAGTGTTCCAGCTTTTTCAAGTGCTTGATTTCATCCCGTCCCACAAATGTGATGGCGTCTCCCGTTGCCGCTGCCCTTCCGGTCCTGCCGATGCGGTGGATGTAGTCCTCGGGGAAGGAAGGGATATCGTAATTCACGACATGAGAGATGCCGTCGACATCAATACCGCGGGCGGCGACATCTGTTGCGACGAGTACTCTGAAGTGACCCTGCTTAAAGCCGGCCAAAGCGCGCTGGCGCTGAGCTTGTGTCCGGTTCGAGTGAATGGCGACCGACTTGATTCCTCTTCTTTCAAGCCTGTGGGAAATTTTGTCTGCACCGTGCTTCGTTCGCGAGAAAACAAGGACAGAGTCCATCTTTTGTGTATCGAGCATGTGCAGTAACAGCTCAAGCTTTCTTTCCTGAGGCGCAGAGTAAAAATGATGGCTCACGGATTGAATCGGAGTTCTTTGTTCGCCGATTTCGATAAGCGTCGGATGTTTCTGGATAGCGGACATCAACTCACGCACCGGCTTTGAGATCGTCGCAGAAAACATCAGCGTTTGTCGCTCACGAGGGACAAACGACACAATGCGCTTCACATCCTGTATAAACCCCATGTCGAACATGCGGTCGGCTTCATCGAGAACCAGAACCTCGACTTTGGAAAGGTTCAAACTTTTTCTTTGAAGATGGTCCAGCAATCGTCCGGGTGTGGCAACAACGATGTCGATACCGCGATGCAAATGCCGCAGTTGATTCTGCATGTTGGTTCCCCCATAAATTGCCAATGTGCGGGGATGTAGGAAGCGCCCGTATGTCGAGATGGAGTCTTCGATTTGCTGGGCGAGTTCGCGGGTTGGTGTCAAGATGAGCGCCCGAATGTGGTGCTCCCGTTTCTGGGCTTCCGTGCGTTGGTCTAACCGGTGGAGAATGGGGAGGACGAATGCTGCAGTTTTGCCCGTCCCGGTCCGTGCCGTTCCAATAATATCTTTCCCGGCAAGGGCAATGGGGATGGCACGCGATTGGATCTCTGTTGGGGCCGTGTAGCCGGTTGCGAGAATACCTTGCACGAGCTGGTCGGCAAGGCCAAGTGTTTTGAATGGCATGATGAATCCTTGAAAATGTGACTCGCCTCATGCGATGCAGTTAGCGGTCGAAGGATTCGGGCAAAATGCGATCAGCGAAACGTGTCAGGTGTCCGCTTCCGAGTCGTCCGCCGTTTTTTAATTGCGGAGAAGTTTTTGGTCAGATGCGGGGTTGCGAAATTGCAACGTGAAAAGATACGAAGAATCCCCTTCAGTTCCTACACTTAAAAACTCTTCGCAATTTTATTTCTTCAGTGTCCTGATATATGCCACTACATCGCCTAGGTGGTCTTTGGAAAGTGTTTTGGTAAACCCCGGCATCCGAAGGCTTGGCTGGCCTTGTGAAATGAATTTTTCAAGAGTCGCATCGTCTATGGTATTTGCGATTTCAGCAAGGACGAGTTTTGTTGGTGGTGCGCCCTTGCCGGCCTCTCCATGACAGGTTTTGCAATACGTATCGAAGATTGCGGCGCCAAGCACGACTCCGCGGCCTTCAGAGAAAATTTTTCCGAACTCCACGGGAGGGATTCTCTTGTTCACCGCAGGAACAGACTTGAGGTAGAGGTAAACGGCTCGCAAATCATTCTCCGGCCACAATCCAATGTAGGCATACGGCATGTGACCCACGAGAACGGTGCCGTCCGGTCGCACACCAATGCGAACGGCGTCCAGAAATTGTGATTCAGTCCATGTGCCAATGCCGGTTTCAGCGTCGGGCGTGATGTTTTTGCCGAATGCAAATGTCGGAGCGTCGTACGGCTGACCGGGGCCTTTTTTGCCGAAAGGAAAATTTCCCCCCGACAACAAACTGTCTTTGTAAAACTGACCCGTGCTCAAATCGACCGCCGAGTGACAATCCATGCACAAAGAAGCGTGGGCCGTGAGATATTTTCCCCATTCGACAGTGACGCCCGGTGCCGGTGTTGGAATAACGTCTTTAACCTCCGGCTGGGCCTTAATAATGCCAAAAGTAAACAGGGCCTTCGCGACGATGGATGGCTCGTGGGGAGGAACAACGTTTTTCACAGGCGGAAAACTACGAAGGTAAGCGACAAGAGAAAGCACATCTTCATCAGACAAGCCATTAAATCGCTCGGATGGCATAATAAAAGCGGGACGCCCGTCTTTTTTGACACCTTCGCGTAGAAGGCGCACAATCTCGCCATCAGCCCAACTTCCAATACCAGTCTCGATGTCCGGGGTGATGTTTGGAATGTACCAGATACCGAACCCAGGCCCAATATCTCTTAAGTCTTCAACCGCTCCACCCGAGGGGTATCCGCCCGGGCCTCGATTCTCCCCGTGACACTGCCAGCATTGAGCAGCTGTTTGGTAAAGAAATTGACCACGGGCAATCGATGCTGAATCTCTTGGAGCTTTCATTGCCGGAATTCGACGTTCAACCGGCTTATCCCAGGACGCAGAGACATAGCCAACAAGCAAAAGAATGAGAACAAGGATCCCTGCTGCGGTCCAACCGAGCATTTTAAGAACGCGTTTCATCATAGTTTCAAAATCCCTTATTTGTTTTGATCACTTGCCCTTCCAGTCAGCTTTTCTTTTTTCCACAAAAGCCTTCATGCCTTCTTTCTGATCCTCGCTCGCAAACAACAGATAGAAATTCTTTCGCTCGAATTCCAGTCCGCCTTCGATCGTCGTGTCGAACGATTTTAATACGGCTTCCTTTGCCAGCCGCACGGCAACCGGCGGTTTACTTGCAATTTCCTTTGCAAGATCTTTCGCGTCCTGCAAGTAATATTCGACGGGCACGATCTTGTTAATTAACCCCCATTGTAACGCCTCCGCGGCTGTTATCATTTTGCCCGTCAGGACGACCTCCATGGCTTTCGCTTTTCCCACCGCGCGCGTGAGTCTCTGTGTCCCACCCGCTCCCGGCATCACGCCGATGTTGATCTCTGGTTGACCGATTTTTGCGCTCTCCGAAGCTATCACGATGTCGCATGTCATCATCAGCTCACAACCGCCGCCGAGCGCGAAACCGCTTACTGCGGCAATCAAAGGCTTTTTGATTCTGCGAATCTTGTCCCAACGGGCAAATTGGTCTCGTATGAGCATATCGACAGCCGATGCGTCAGCCATCTCTTTTATATCTGCGCCGGCTGCGAAAGCCTTCTCGTTTCCCGTAAGAATAATGCAACGGACATCGTTATCTTTGTCAAGGTTTTCCAGCGCCTCAACCAGTTCCTGCATGAGGGCAATGTTGATCGCGTTCAGGACGTCCGGGCGGTTCAATTGAACTATGGCATACCCGGCTTCTTTTGTTACGTGGATGTTTGTGTAGTTCATGGGACCGTCGCGCTCGTTCGTGGGGGAATTCGAGAATTATTTCTTTTTCGAACTCTGTTTCGTCTTCACCGACAGCTCTCGTCTCAATTTTTCATAATCGATCGGCCTTTTTTCTGAAAAAGCTTTGATCCCCTCAATGATTTCCGGCGCAGAGGTGTGTATTGTAAGCCAGTCCCTCACATGACCAATCGTCATACTCCAGGAGAAATCGCGCCAGAAGTTCAGTTGCTGTTTTGTGTATCGAGTGCACTCGGGAAGCTTGTTGATGAGTTTCTTTGCCATTCGGTCGACGGCTTTGTCGAGATCCTTGCGAGGCACCACTTCATTCACGAGGCCCCATTCGAGCGCTTTTTTGGCGGGGATTTCTTCACAAAGAAAAAGAATTTCCCTCGCACGCCTGTCTCCGACGATCAAGGGAAGCCACTGTGTTGCGCCGGCAGCCGGAACACTCCCGCGTTCTGTGCCGACATGCCTGATGAAAATATCGTCGGCCGCAACCGCCAGATCGCAGGACATCTGCAACTCGTTGCCGCCACCGACCACCATTCCGTTCAACCTCGCGATCGATGGCTTGCCGATGTTTCTCAGGCGCTCAAACGTTTCGATAAACACACCCATCCATTTATAGAAATCGTTCGGTTGTTCGAGAAAATCCTGCTTCCATTCTTTAATATCGGCGCCTGTGCAAAAGGCCCTTTCACCCGCACCGGTCACAACAACGACGGCAATTCCATCATCCCAGGATGCATCCTCGAAGGCAGCACCGAGTTCGCGCAGAGTATCGAGGTTGAGACAATTGTGTACCTCCGGGCGATTCAGAGTGATCGTTGCAACCCAGTTCTTCTTTTGATACAGAATTGTCTTGAAAACAAACTGTTTGGACGGAAGGCCGGTGTATTTCGACATTGGGGATAAGGAGTAATGGTTGCTGGTGGGGAATCTAAGTTTCTTTCACCTCCGCATAAAACATCGTTACAAGCTGGCCGGCAAATTGCATGACATCTCGAGCGGCTGCCTTTCCTTCGGGTGAGGCCAACGCTTTTTGGAGCGAGTCCTGGTCGTCAAAGTACATTTCGGCAACGAGATAATGCTTTGGCTCGCCGATGGGAGCTCCGTAGATCTTAGACACTTCGAGCTTCTTAAGTCCGGGCCATTTTTTGACCAACGGCGTGTGAATATCATTGTAGTGGCTGTCGAATTCTTGAACATTCTCCGGAGTTTTGTAGAGCGCTATCAGCTTAACCATGATGCACCGATGATGAGTGGTCGTTGGTGAACGGAGCGGTGCGACAAATATAGACTATGACCCTGTGATAAGCAAGACGGAGTGACGAGGATGGAATAGAATTCATGGCGACTGAATTCCACCCACCCACGAAGCAATTTTTTTCTCGGGCTTTTCCGGAGTTCATTATTTGTCTGTTTTTAGGTATTTTCCTGCACGTTCGATGATTGAATCACATAACACATCGTTTCAATCCGTCTCACCGGAAACACTTTTTAAATCGATTGAATCCTTAGTCGCTCAGGCGGGCGTTGTTCCTCGTGAGTTCATGCCTGTGGTGCGGGCTGAGATCAAGAAAACATCAGACGCTCGTCGGGCGCTGAACAATTTTCATCGCTTTCTCGCATCAGCGTTCAGCGTTTCTTTGATCCGGGAATTTTCCTCGCAAAAAATTCTTCTCGAAATCGCACTCGCCATCTTCAGCCAGTCACAGTATCTTTCTGATATTCTGGTGCGCCAACCCGCCCTTTTTTCATGGCTTGTTTCCAGCGGCGCATTGAAAATGACAAAAACGCCCGAAGGTTTTCTCACGGAGGCACGAAAATCCACTGAGCCGTTCGACCGAACGGAAAAAAAGCTTGATTCACTGAAACGGTTTCACAGGAGAGAAATGCTTCGGATCGGTGCGCGCGATATTTTACGGGAAGCTCATATTATGACCATCACCATTGAACTCTCTTCCCTCGCGGATTCCATTATTGAATCAGTGTTATCCATTGGGAGGGAAGACTTGAAACGAACCGCGGGAATTTTCCCGACGGAGAACCCCTTGGCCGTGATAGGATTGGGAAAGCTTGGCGGCAACGAGCTTAATTTCAGCTCGGATATTGACCTCATGTTTGTGTATGACAGGGATGAGGAATTTCCCAATGCCCCTCCGCGCATGCGGTCGATGTCCGAATATAGCGCGCGACTTTCCGAGTTTGTGGTGCGAAAGCTCTCGGAGCACACCGACGAAGGCCATTTGTACCGAGTGGATATTCGATTGCGCCCAGATGGTGGTGTGGGACCAATCGCAATGTCGACTCGGGCATATCGATCTTATTATGAAAGTCGTGGAGAACTCTGGGAACGGCAAATGCTCTTGAAGGCAAGAACTGTTGCCGGGAATAAGACTGTTGGTGAGGCCTGGCTGAAGAATCTGGAGCCTTTTGTTTTCCCAAAAACCCATCTCGCCAGCCCCCTGAAAGAAATAAGCGAGATGAAGAAAAGAATTGAATCACGAATCTCAGGAGAGGCGAACATCAAGCTGGGAAGCGGAGGGATACGTGATGTAGAGTTCATCGTTCAGGCTCTTCAGCTTTTGAATGGAGGGAACAACAGGAATATCAGAGGACGTCCTACGATGAAAGCTCTGAGCCAGATGGCGGAGGAAGGAATACTCGACGAAGCCGAGAAAAAGGATCTTTCTGAGGCGTATGAGTTCTTGAGAATAGTTGAGCACAGGCTTCAATTGCTGCACGGACAACAAACGCATTCCCTCCCCGTGTCTGCGGAGGACACCGATAAACTCTCGAAAAGCCTCGGGTTCGTCAGTCCATCGGATTTTGAAATCACTTTGAATTCGAAAAGAAAGAGAGTTCGCGAGATTTTTAACTCCATCTTTCTTCAGGGGTCAACGCGCACTCTTCCATCCGAGTCAAAATCATCAAGTGTGCAGGCAATTGGAAAACTGAAATTTGTCGACCGTCCGACCGCGTTGAAAGCGCTCCATGGCTTGTTCACGGAAATTCCTGGCTTGCAAGATTCTCGAGTGCAGGAATTCTTACCACGGGCATTCAAAAAATACGGTGGAGTAGATTGCGCTCTGGCAAATCTTTCATTCCTTGTTTCGCAAACCAATTCACGGAGGAGCCTGCGGCAAGCGATTGAGAATCGAAAGCTTCTGGATCTCCTCATCATGCTCTCATCACGAAGCAGCCGAATGGTCGAGTCCCTCAGAAACGAGCCGCTCCTATTTGAATCTTTGCTCATGCGTCCAGAAGAGATGCTCAGCAAAACAATCGGATGGCAGTTTATGCTTCAATCCGATCCATTTCGATACAAGGTGTTCAACGAGTTTAAGTCCTGTCTGAGGTTTCTTCTGGGTTATTCAACAATTGAAGAAGTGTCGAAACACCTCGCAACTGTCGCCGACCACGTTGTGCTTCACGCTTTCGAAAAGAAAATTGGATTGAACGGAGTTTGCATCCTGGCCCTTGGCCGGTATGGTGGAGAAGAACTAGGTATAGGGTCCGACCTTGATATCGTATGCGTATACGACAAGAACAGATCGTCTCCAGAGATAGAACAATGCCTGAAGGATTTCCTGGCGTACTTTGAGAAGCCCTCCACAAAGATCTATGATATTGATTTGAGACTTCGACCCGAGGGCAAAAGCGCTCCTCTTGCAACAGCACTTGAGTATTATGATTCTTATTTAAAGAGCAGGGCTTCTTTGTGGGAAAAACAGTCATTGCTTAAAGCGAGAATTGTGGGAGGCGATCCTGCCGTCGCGAAAAAACTTAGCGGAATGATCGATGGCTATGTGTGGCAGAACCAGCCAAAAAGCTGGGCCGGCGAAATCATTCGAATGCGGAAGAAAATGGAGAAGGAACGGATGAAGGGACGATCCGGACAAGACCTAAAACTTGGAAAAGGAGGAATGGTGGATATTGAATTCCTTGTCCAGGCCATTCAAATGAAGATTGGCTACAGAATGCCGGGTTTGCGAGTCTCGAGTACGTTTGAAGCTCTTCGAATGATCAAAAAGAAGGCACTCATCTCATCTCCGACAGCAAGGATGCTTCAATTCAATTACCGTTATCTCCGTACCATGGACATGATGATTCGGCTGAACTCAACCGCGAAAACCGCCGTATTTCCTCGGGAGAAGATTTTGCAGGAAGCCTTACGCGCTTCCATGCGCGAAAAGTCTATTCTCGACGTGAAAAAACGTCTGGCAAGAATCCAGAAGTTGAACAGAAGCAGTTTTATGAAAACTCTGAGGTCGTTCGACAAGTGAGACTTTCCCCTCGCCCCGATGTCATGGCTCCGGTGGCAGTGAGCGTCATTTCCTTTTTCGTTTATCTGACCACACTCTGTCCAACGGTGTCTTTTACAGATGCTGGTGAGCTTGCGGCTGTGTCCGCGACTTTGGGCGTAGCCCATCCGACAGGATATCCCCTCTTCACACTCCTGGGAAGATTGGCAGTCATGATTCCAACGGCAACAGAGGAGATCGTGAGGCTGAACCTCCTCGCCGCTGTCCTGACTTCTGCCTCAACGGGACTGTTCTTCTTTCTGATCCTCGTCTTACAGGACTCAAGCGTCTTTTCCTCAAAGAGAGCTGCGCAACCCAAAAGTCTTCGTTTCGTGACAGCCGGAACAACCTCTTTGATTTTTGCCTTTTCATCCACGGTGTGGTCACTGTCGTCGAGTATAGAAGTTTATTCACTGCATCTGCTCCTTATTCTCGTTTGTACCGTAGCTTTCATCAGCGGTTTGGAGGAACAGAACGCACAACCCGTGGCGACGTCGCGATATTTGCTCTTCTTCGCGTTTGTATTAGGGCTGAGTTTTTCAAACCATATGACTACGATTTTGTTGGCTCCTGCGTTTTTATATCTGTATGGCGTGAATCTTGGATTCAGGAAAGAATCCTTGAGGAGGTTGCTAAGGCTTGTTCCTTTCTTTCTCGCCGGACTTTCTGCGTACGTGTATTTGCCGATCAGGTCGAGTGTTTATCCTTCACTGGACTGGGGCCATCCTGTGTCGTTCGAACGGTTCTTCTGGCACGTTTCCGGGAAGCAGTATCAGGTATGGATGTTCGAAGGCTGGGACATCGCGAAAAAGCAACTAGATTATTTTGTAAATCATTTTCCGTCGGAGTTTCATTGGGTCGTCATCGCTGTCATGATCGTCGGAGTGTTTAGTGCGCTCTTCAGTGCGACACGAAAGATGATTTTCTTTAGTCTACTATTTTTCACCTGCCTGGTGTACTCCATCAATTACCAGATTCACGATATCAACTCATATTTTCTTCTTGCGTTTGTTGTCTCTTCAGTCTTCGTTGCCCATGGATTATTGAGACTGTTCCAAAATGTAAACACGAAAGGAAGATTGGTTGTAGCATACGCTTTTCTCATTCTTCTTCCGGTAGCACAGGTCTGGAACAACTACAGAAACGCGGACGAATCGGAAAACTTTCTTGTAGAAGATACTACACTGAATGTCTTGAATGAGCTGAAGCCAAACTCCATTGTTTTTACTTCATTGTGGGACTATTTCGTTTCACCCTCGTACTATTATCAGTTTGTTAAGAAGCTTCGCCCTGATGTCGTTGTCATTGACAAGGCTCTTCTTCAGAACCGGTCCTGGTATTTTCTTCAACTCGAGAGGAATCATTGGTGGTTCGTGGAGAGATCCCGTGAAAAGATCGATGCGTTTCTGACTGAGTTGGATAAATTCGAACGTGGTGTTCCTTTCAATAACACGGTCATCCAGTCCAGATGGACGGACATGCTGAACGATATTGTGACGAAGTCGCTTGAGGAGCATCATGTTTATGCGGATGGAAGGGTGGAGGCGGAATTTTCTCCACAATTTCAACGGATCCCGTGCGGTCTCATGATCCGATTTGCACGTGAAGGGGAGCCAATCGATATCGTCGTTTCCAAACAAAATTGGAGAACAATAACGCGCGAAACCCCTGTTTCTGCTGATTTTCGACAATATTACTGCTTTATGATGGTGAAGAACGCCTTAGCATTGAGAAACCAAAGCAAACCAGAGGCAGCTAAGAGAGTGCTGGAAAGCGCATTGCGTATGGATTCCAGCTACGGACCAGCTATAACTTTCCTAAAGGAGCTCGCGAGGGAGTGAATGTGGTCAACGCCCGTTGACTATTTGTCAAAAAATGTTATATTTAAAGCTGCATTTTAGTGCACTCCCATTAAATCCCTTTAAGTTCTCACACAGGCATGGGCCGCGGAGGCGTTCTATCTGTTGCGAATTCGCGGAGGGGAGACTATCATCGCTGAGCGATGAATTCGCTGGCGTAGCTCAGTTGGTAGAGCAGCTGACTTGTAATCAGCAGGTCACCAGTTCAAGTCTGGTCGCCAGCTCGGCTCGTAGACGGCGAGAGTTTTGACCACAGTTTGGGCAGGTAGCGAAGCGGTCAAACGCATCAGACTGTAAATCTGACGGCTTATGCCTTCGGAGGTTCAAATCCTCCCCTGCCCACGCGCGGGAGTAACTCAGTTGGTAGAGTCACAGCCTTCCAAGCTGTTGGTCGCGGGTTCGAGTCCCGTCTCCCGCTCAATTGAGTTATCATGTATACATTTTGAAGAGCAAAGTGGCTGGTCGATATTATCTGGGGTCAACAGATGACTTGAAATCGCGGGTCGCTTTTCATAACAGTGTCAGGGCACGGTGGACGAAACGATTTCAACCTTGGATTCTCGTCCACGCTGAGCCATACGAAACCAGAGGTGAGGCTGTGAGGCGAGAACAGTATTTGAAATCCCTCAAAGAGATAGGTCGACATATCGAAAGAATAATTTTGGGTCAGGTATAAGTAAATATTGGTAGAGTCATCCCGCCGAAGGCGGGATTGGTCGCGGGTTCGAGTCCCGTCTCCCGCTCGAAACATTGCAGATTGCAGAATAGAGATTGTAGATTGTCGAACATGCTTGCAAATCCGATTTTTCCTTCGATCGACAATCTAACATCTGCAATCCGCAATGGTCCGCTTGCGTAGCTCAGTTGGTAGAGCACGTCCTTGGTAAGGACGAGGTCACCGGTTCAATCCCGGTCGCAAGCTCTTCAGTAGTGTTTTAGAAAAAAATGGAGACGACGT
>JACPSI010000061.1 GCA_016193365.1 Ignavibacteriales bacterium | reverse complement strand
GGATGATTCAGCGCCGCCGCAGCTTTCGCTTCTTGAATAAAGCGTGACTTCTCATCCTCGAATGCCGAGACTTGCTGGGGAAGGAATTTGAGCGCAACGGTTCGGTCGAGTTTCGTGTCCTGGGCTTTGTAGACAACACCCATTCCACCTTCGCCCAATTTTTCAAGAATTTTGTAATGCGAGATGGTTGTTCCAATCATTGCCTATTGCTCCCATGGAAAATTGGGCTCCGGTGGGCGGGCCCACCCTCCCCGAGTTTTTCAAGAATCTTGTAATGGGATAATGTTTGTCCGATCATTTCTTTTGCTCTCTCTTGATTGACTTCATTCCCTAGTTTATTTTCCGCAGTTCGCCCGGTTCCGGGAATGCCTTGGGGTCATTCGCGTATTTCACGACGAATTTTTGCAGGTCATCGGTGGCCGCCGTCAGGATGATTTCATTGCCGCGGTGTTCGTGCGCAAGTTTTACTTTCTTCTTATCGACCTGATTCTTGAACCAATCGTGGTCGAGCATGGCCATTCGCAATGTGTTTTCTTCGATCCAGACTCTCAGAATCGAGTGCACAGGGACGAGGTGGAATTTGTAGAAACCGTTTTGCAGGACAGGCTCCTCAGGAAAAAGGTCGAGGAACACGAATTTTCCCAGTTTTACCAGGTGAGCTTTGAATCGACCTGGCGAGCCTTTTTCGGTGTAGACGAGCTCATATGATTTCTGTCCGGTTTGAATGAATGTCCACATACTGGAATCCTGGTCAACCCAGCTCCCGACGAGGTTTTGGTCAAAGACGAGGGTTTTGTCAGAGTAGAGCGGGTGGAGAGAACGGAGACAACCGGAAACTATGAACGCAGCTAAAAGAATCGCCGCGGGAAGAAGTCGAGATGTACGCATGATCGCCTCCCTGTGATCAGTGCAGAGTGAAACAACAAATCGGAACTACGTGAGCTCTACGATTGTGGCGATGCCTTGTCCAACGCCGATACACATCGCGGCGGCGCCGTAGCGGACCTTACGTCGTTTCATTTCGTGAACAAGCGACGTCATGATGCGCGCCCCGCTGCAACCGAGGGGATGTCCAAGGGCGATGGCTCCGCCGTTGACGTTGACAATATCAGGGTCGACTCCAAGATCTCGAATGACGGCTAGGGATTGAGAGGCGAACGCCTCGTTAAGCTCCATTAATCCAATGTCCGAAATTTTCAATCCAGCCTTTTTCAGCGCCATTTGAGTTGCAGGCACAGGGCCAATACCCATGCAGCGGGGGTCGACACCGGACACACCTGTGGAGAGAATCTTTGCGAGAGGTTTCATCTTGAGGTCTTTGGCCTTGACCTCGCTCATGATGAGGACAGCCGCAGCTCCGTCGTTGAGTGAAGAAGAATTTCCTGCAGTGACCGTTCCTCCGGCCCGGAAAGCCGGCTGAAGGTGAGAAAGTTTTTCAAGAGAAGTATCTGCGCGGGGTCCTTCATCCTTCACAACCCACGAGGAGTCGCCTTTTTTTTGTGGAATCTCCACGCGAAGGATTTCGTCAATCCAGGTCCCATTGTTTTGCGCCTTCACTGCACGTTCGTGGCTTCTGAGCGCAAACTCGTCCTGCTCTTTACGGCTAATGATCCAGCGTTCTGCAATATTCTCTGCCGTTTCGCCCATGGACTCCAGGGGAAGCATTTTTTCCATTTTTGGATTCGGAAATCGCCATCCCAACGCCGTGTCGTACGCCGTCAAGTTGCCGAATAACGATTGTCCCGTGACGTTTTTCGGAATGACATAGGGAGCGCGGGACATTGATTCCACGCCGCCCGCAATCGCAATTTCATAATCGCCGCTCCAGATTGCTCTCGCAGCATGGTTGATGGCGTCCAGGCTGGACCCGCACAGACGATTAACCGTTGAGGCAGGAACGCGCTGAGGAAATCCCGCCAAAAGCACCGCCATGCGGGCGATGTTGCGGTTGTCTTCGCCGGCTTGATTTGCACATCCCCACAACACATCGTCGATGAGTTCAGGGTCGAGTTTGGTTCGCTCGACAAGTTTTTTCAGAACGAAGGCACTCAGGTCATCCGGGCGCACATCTTTGAGTACACCACCGTATTTTCCGACCGGCGTCCTGACAGCGTCGACGATCACAGCTGTGTTCCGACTTGCCGCCATTACTCGGGAGAGTCCTTAGGTGTGGATCGCCGCAGAAGATGCTCAAGCTTGAATCTGTCGCTCGTGGAATACAACAGGTAGAGGCTGAAGCCAACGAGGAGAATGTTCTGCACAATCTTTTCCCAATTGATCTTTCCGACATTGGGATCCTGCGAGAAGCATCCGCAAGAAATGTCAAGCCCACGGGCAAGCGCAGAACCTACTGCGAGGACAAAAATCAGCGACATCATACTTGCCAGCAAGGAAGTTCCCCTGAAGTAGACCCCCGCCAGAATTCCCAGCCCGGACAGGAGTTCAACCCAGGGAAGTACAGTGGCGGTGAGTGTGGCCATTTCGTCCGTCAGGAGTTTATAATTGTCGATAGAGATTGCGAATTCATCCGGCTGCGCCACCTTATCGACGCTTGCGAAGACAAAAACAAAACCGATGAACACTCGTGCCGCGAGCACAAGATAGTCGTTCGAAAGCACAGATTTCATTGAGAGGATTCCGTAGGAAGATTGTTCGCCGTCCAGTCCTGCCAGCCGCTAAAAAAAATTTTTACGTTTGTGTAGCCTGCTTCATGCAACTTTGCAGCAAGTGCAATGCTGGAATTGCAATCAACCCCGTCGCAGTACGTTACAATCACTTTCTCGGAGGCGATCTTCCTCAGCTCCTCTTTTTTCTTGTCAAAATCATTCAACGGAATGTTGATCGCACCACGAATGTGTCCTTGCTTGAATTCAAACGCGTGGCGAGCATCGAGGAAAACGGCGCCGGAATCAAAGAGGGCTTTTGCTTCCTGAAGTGAAACCATGGAAGGGGCGAGTGCCGCAAGCTGGCGTAACCGGGTTGGCTTCTTCTGCTGAAAAAATCCCTTCTCGCTGAATGCCGTATACGAAAATCCGAGCACCGAAGCGGCGAACAGGACAAGCAACGATTCTCGAATGGCCTGACGGAGCACGGTTACTGCGCCTTCACGCCAATGTAGGAGATACGGATCTCCACTTTAGGCTGATTGCGGCTATCTGTCGTGAGGGTGACATGTTCAAAGGCAAAACCTTCCTTGTCGGGGACGAGCGAAACGGTCACGGTAATGGAATCCGATGGGTTGACGCTCATTTTGTCGGCTGACGCCTTCACGTTTTTCGACGTCGAGGAAAGTTCCTTCACAGTAATCTTTTTCTGAGACACGTTCTTGTAGGTCAACGTTTGCGTGACTTCTTTTCCAAGGATAAGTCCTCCGAACGGAATGGAGCTGAGTTCTGAAACCGCCTGTAATTCTTCTTTCACATCTGCGAACAGCTTCAGTGTCATCTCGCCCGCGGTCGGGTCATTGGTCGAGACAAAAACATACTTTTCAGTCTTTCCGCGCATACCAGGCACAGCACTGAATTCAATGTCGATGTAATCCGATTTCCCGGGTTGAATCTGCGACTGCGGACGACGAACAGTCGTGCAACCGCACGAAGGCTGAACGTGCTTTATTTCAAGCGGCGCGTTACCAATATTTTTGATAGTGTATCGCCCCGTCTTGACGGCTCCGCTGTAAAGCGAGCCCAGGTCCAATTCCATTGGGTCGATAGAAACCTTCGACTGTGAAACGACTTCCTCAAACAGGCCAGTCGCAATAACGAGAAAACATAAGAGCCGTTTCATTGTTCCGTGTCCTGAGGTTCGTTCTAGTTTCTCGGCCTTCCCATCATCGGCACATCCATTTTTTGCCAGCCTTCTGGCGCTTTGAACAGAGAGGCATCAAGGTTCTTCTTCTCAATTTTTGTCACTTCCATTCGAGATTCTTCTTCACCCCCAGCATTCTTTGTGACAGTGCGGAGAGGAAAAAAGCCTTTTGCGCGAATTTCTTCTTCCCATGCCGCGGACATTTGTCCGCCCCCACCCATGCCGCTGCGACCACCGCCCATAGGTCCACCCATTCTGGGACGCATGAACGTACCTAACCCTTGAGCAGCCCAAACTTCAGTCTCGCGATTCTCTTCTTTCACAATGTATTGATCGCAATCATAGCCCAGGATCTTTTCTGTCTTGCCAGTTTTTGTGAACTCGGGTTTCTTTCCGCCGGCAGCAGATGCCGGAAGTGAATCAATCGTGCGTTCCATGTACGATTTCATCTGGGGCATAAGCATGATCATTCTTCGTTCTTTGACATTCATAATCATTGCGAACTCGCCGCGGGGCGTCTGAGATTCCGTCCTTACTAAATCTCCTTTGACCATGTACTTCATCGGCGTTGGGGTATCCATGTTTGGACCCTTCATCTGAAGCTCGATGATGCCCTCGAACTGTTGAGCGGAAACGAGTGATGTAAAAACGATGATTG
>JACPSI010000162.1 GCA_016193365.1 Ignavibacteriales bacterium | reverse complement strand
TGAATAGGCGATGGCTTCCCGATGCTGGAACAATCAGTTAGTCCAAACAACGTCGAATCACAAGCAAAATAACGGGCGGAGTTAACGGCTCTGGACACAACGCCCAATCATTTCGCTAACGCTCCATTCGTTGGGCACGGCGTAATGCCCGCGGACGTTAAACGCAAGCAAAGGATCATTTCATAAGGCGTTTTGCGGCACATCTAATCAACCCAGAGAGCGGTGTTATCTGGAAACCGTATAAACAATAGTTGGGCATCACAACAACTTGGAGAATGAACCGTGGCGCTAAAACCAAAGAGAAGTAGTGAGCGAGCGACCGGGAAACCCGCTTCCGGGCTCATCGACCAGCGGAGCCGCGACCTGGGGGGATGGCGCGGCGAGACCCTGGCCCGCATGCGGGCGCTGATTCTCGAAGCCGACCCCGAGATGATCGAGGAGCGGAAATGGAGGAAGCCGTCGAATGCGATGGCGGGGGTCCCGGTCTGGTCGCACCACGGATTTGTCTGCACCGGGGAGGCGTACACGAAGGTCGTGAAGCTCACGTTCGCCCGGGGGGCCAGGATCCCAGACCCGTCGCGCCTCTTCAATTCCAGCTTGGAAGGCAACACGCGAAGAGCGATCGACATCCACGAAGGGGATAAGGTCGATGCGGGCGCGTTCAAGGCGCTCGTGAAGGCCGCGGTGGCCCAGAATGGCCCGCCGGCGAAGAAACGGTAGACCCTGAAGTGCAATTCCGAGCTGCGGCGCGCGGCGCATGCACGACACCTCGGCGCGGCTGGTGGAGCAACACGGCGGCGTCGATTTCGAAAGCGCGGGCTCTCCATCACAACAGCCGGTATAAACCACGTGCTCGATAACTTGCTTCTCCTTGTTGTCGGTGTCCTGTCGACCCTTGCACTCTTGTTTGCGGGCATGTGTCTCTATTTCGCTGTCAAGAATGCCAAAAAGAAAGATGGGGAGGTCTCCATGGCTCTTTGGTCTTTTGGCGCGCTCGCCGGTTTCACGTTCGCAGGAATGTGCTGGGCATACTTCCTGATTCCGATTCTCATCCACAAGTTGTTCTGAGATTTTTTTCAACCTTCTTCCCAAAACTCTGGATGACCTCCACCCCATCTCAGGTTTCGGCTTTCCGACTCAAACGCCATCGCCTCGCTGCAAGGGCTCATGGAGCACTTGCCGACATCTGTCGCGACGTATGCGGTGTTCAGTCTCAGTTGATGTCGGCTGCCGAACTTGCGTTATGGGCAAGGACGAGTTCAATTTCACAACAAGGGATCGAATCGGCTCTGTGGAAAAAGCGGTCACTTGTCAGGACTTCTCTGATGCGCCAGACATTGCATATCATCGCGGCCGATGATTTTGCATTGTTCATCAGCGCGTTGAAGGAAAGTCGCCTCGATGCTCTCATGCGATACATGTCCAGGTTTGGAGTGAGAGTAAAGGATGTTGAGAATCTCAATCAGTCAATTGTAGAGCTCCTTCGCAGTGGGCCGATGTCTCAGGCGGACTTAACAAAGAAACTCTTACCTCGAACCAGCCACAACATCAGGAACTACATGAAGGTTGCCTGGGGCATTCAGTTATTCCGCGCTGCCCTTGTTGAAGGATTAATTTGCTATGGACCTCGACAGGGCAACGACACAGCATATATTGCCTCCAACCGATGGATACCAAAACAGAAACCTGTTCCAGAAAATGAAGCGAAGCAAGAACTCATCAGGCGGTATCTGTCAGCGTACGGTCCGGCAACTCCACAGGATTTTTCCAGATGGTCGGGAATACCCATCAACCAAGCGCAGAAACCCTGGCAAGGTCTGAATGACCAACTTGCTGAAGTTTCGGTCGGATCGAGAAAACTCTTCTTGCTTCGAAAAGACATTCCGCAACTGTCGGCGGCGGAAATTCAGACTCCGCTTGTGCGACTCTTACCAAATTTCGACCCCTTTCTTTTGGGGCACGTCGAGAAAGACTATCTCATCGACAAAAGGCATTACAAACGTGTATATCGCAATCAGGGATGGATTTCGCCCGTCGTTCTCCTTGACGGAAAGATCATCGGAGTTTGGGCTTTGAAAGCTCGACGAGAGCGGACCTTCGTGGAAATAGCGCCGTTTCAGGCCTTTTCAAAGACGGTTCGCCTGGGAATTGACAAAGAATTAGGTTCGCTCGCCGGGTTCCTCGCAACAAGTATTCAGTTGAAATATACACATCAACCATGAAATGAGGCTTGGAGCGATTCAGAATGAGACTTTGCAATGAAATTCATCAATTCTGGTGTTGAAGTTCTGACCTATGTCACAAAAGAGAGAATTCTGATGTTGACCTTGATGGAGGATTTCCTTAGACTATTTTGTTCATGAGTAAAGGAATTACAGATTTTTCTCAGCTCCCCTCCGTTAAGCTGTACTTTAGTATAGGCGAGACGATACTCACCGAAGGCGACCGTACCGACGGATGGTTTGTGTTGCTTTCTGGCAAGGTGGGCGTGTTTAAGCGGGACTTTTCCGTTGCGGAGATTGCAAAACCCGGCACCGTTATCGGTGAGCTCGGTTTCTTGCTGAATATCCCCCGTACGGCGACACTTATCGCCCAGGAGCCGACTATGCTCCTCCACGTTCGTGTCAGCCTGGACGAGCTTTTCACGAAATACCCTGCGCTCGCAAAAAAAATGGTGCTGATGTTAGCGGAGCGCCTGGTGAAAACGACGGAAGACTGGCGCGAATCCGTCGACCGCGTGGAAGCCTACTAGCTCGCCTCCCGCGCCTTTTTTTTCGCGCGTCCAGCCTTTTCAGTGACTCTCCCCAATACAAGTAAAAAAAACGCTGACCCTTTATGGGCCAAACTACTCGTTGGCGGCCTTTCGCTCACATTGTTCTTCGGCCTTGGCTGGTATTTATACCAGAGAGCAACATTCTTTTCTGCTGCCGACTCTGCTGAGGAGGCTCACAAATGGGACGAAGTTCTTCAAGACCAAGACACTCTGCTCTATAAAGGATTCCTCATCCGACGAACCGAAATCCCCGCCAAAAGCGGATCATCGGCTTACGGACTCGAGATTTCGAGAAATGGGAACCTCTACTACCGGCATTCCGAAACTGTCGCGCAAAAAGAGTTCATCGAAATGGGCCTCGCAGCGCTACTGGGGGATGACAACAAACAGCTCATTATACAGCAATTCACCGGCGGGACACACTGTTGCTGGAACTCCTGGGTGCTCGACATCGGAGATTCAGTCCGCATTCTATTTCGGTCAAAAGATTACGCCGAATTAGGCTACGAAATGGGGTTTATGGACATGAACGAAGACGGAGTCGTCGAAATTACACAAACGATACTCCTGTTTGATTCTTTCGACCGACTTGACTTTTCTCAATCGCCCTTCCCCACAGCTTACTTTGAGTACTCCAATGCGAGGAGACGGTACGAACTCGCCAAAACACTATCTTCGATCTTCCTTGCAGAAAGAATCGATGAGATGACACAAAACCTGGATAACCTCAAGAACACGCGCAGGCTTCACACGGACAGCAATGCGACTGGAGACTACTTCGCACACGTTCTTGCTGTCACTCTTGAATACGTTTACGCCGGCCAACTCGAGAAAGGGTGGATTTTTTTCGATCAATGGTACACTCATGCCGACAAATCGGAAATGAAGCGCAAGATTCGAACACTGCTCGAATCATCGGCTATTTTTCAGGAATTGTACGCCATCAAGTGAATGTGGCAACAATGGAACTTTTCGAGGCTCGGCGATTGTTAATAACATGTCAATTTTTTACATTCACACCAGTTCAAAACTCATAATTACTTGCAGGAGCCTTCTATGAAACACTTTACTCGCATTTTCCTTTCTTGCCTTGCGGCCGCCTTCGTTTTCGGGATAATTGTTTCTCAGGACAAAAAAGGCACAGATGTCACTCTAAAAGGTGAGCTTATCGATATCAAGTGTTACAGTAGTGGTATGGGAGGTGGGAGAGGCGAAGAACACCAGGACTGCGCCATTCAATGCATTAAGGGCGGCCTTCCAGTGGGCCTCCTGGACGAAAAAGGGACGCTGTATGTGTTAGTGCCAAAAAAGGGGATGAAAGGCGGCAATGAGGCTTTGGCGGAACATGCTGCTCACACGCTGACGGTGAAAGGCACTCTGCAGGATAAAGGCGGGATGAAGGTCGTGCATTACACGAGCTTCGAAATGGCAAAGTAACAAAGAGAGCCGAGTTCAGGTGCTAGGGCGATCCATGGATCGCCTTTTTTGTTTGACCTGAGAAGCACTTCTCACGCCATCGCCGCTTTTAATGTGTTCTTCATCAGCATGGCGATTGTCATCGGGCCAACACCTCCGGGTACGGGCGTTATGGCCTTGGCAACCTTTGCAGCTGACTCAAAATGAACGTCGCCCACCAGGCGATAACCGTTCTTCGCCGACGAATCGTCGATGCGGTTGATTCCCACATCGATAACGACGACTCCTTTCTTCAGCATTTCCCCTCTGACAATTTCGGCTTTTCCAATGGCGGCAATGAGGATATCGGCAGCTTTTGTGAACGGCACAAGATTTTTTGCCCCTGTGTGAGCGACCGTGACAACGGCGTTTGCCCCTGCTTGCTTCTGTAACAAAATATTTGCCACTGGTTTCCCGACAATATTACTTCTTCCGACAATGACGACATGCTTGCCCGCGGGGTCATTCCCGCTGCGCAGAAGGAGTTCCTGTACTCCTGCCGGCGTACAAGGCCTCAACGCTTCTTCTCCAATGACGAGTTTTCCGACATTTATCGGATGAAAGCCGTCGACGTCTTTTTTCGGATCGATGGCTTCGATGACTTTCTCTTCACTCATGTGCTTCGGGAGTGGCATTTGCACCAGAATCCCATGAATTTTAGTGTCGCGGTTGAATTCATCAATCATGCCCAAAAGTTCTTTTTCCGAGATGTCAGAGGAACGGCGTTCCGTAACTGTATAGAAGCCCATTTCATCGCACGCCTTTCCTTTCGACCGGACATAGACTTGTGATGCCGGATTTTCACCCACCAGAATAAAAGCAAGCCCGGGGATAATTCCCTTTGTTTCTCTGAGCTTCTTTGCCTGATTTTTGACTTCGCCCTTAATCTCTTCGGCGATTTTTTTGCCATCAATGATCTGTGCAGACATTGCAATGATATCGGCTTGTGGGTTCACGGTTCATGTGACGGTTGGTAGTTAAAAAGAGGGGAAAATTACTTGCTCTATCTTTGTTGCCTTCCCTGTCTCAGCATCGACCTGAATGTAAACGGCGCACATGCGCACGTCATGCTCGGCGATTTCAAATTTGTAGGGAGTTTGATGAATGAAGCGACGAATGGCTATCTCTTTTTTCATACCGATGACGGAATCATAAGGCCCCGACATGCCGACGTCCGTAATGTAAGCAGTACCGCCCGGCAAAATCCTCGCATCCGCAGTCGGAATATGCGTGTGCGTCCCCACCACCGCGCTGACCCTTCCGTCGAGATGCCAACCGAGGGCCATTTTTTCTGCTGTCGCATCGGCGTGCATGTCGACAAGAATAACCTTCGTATCGTTCGCAATCTTGCTGACCGCCCAATCGGCTGCCTTAAACGGGTCATCGATGGGCTGCATATACGTGCGTCCCTGCACATTGATCACCCCGACTTTCCCCTTTTCCTTGAGGTCGTATACAATCAGACCATGGCCAGGATTTTCGCGGGGATAATTCAGAGGACGCAGAAGGTTTCGCTCCTTTTCCAGGAGTTTTTTTATCTGCCACCGATCCCACAAATGGTTTCCCGACGTAATGACATGGACACCCAGGCCAAACAGCGTTTTTGCATCTTCTTCGGAAATACTTTTTCCTTCAGTCGTATTCTCTCCGTTAACAACGCAAAAATCGATTTCAAACTTCTGGATGAATTGCTTAAGGAGAGTTGAAACGAGCGTTAGACCCGGCTTGCCGTTAATGTCGCCTACGAAGAATATGTTGAGATGTTTGGGCATGTATGCGCAAGTGAAGGTTGGTAGGTCGGCGTTTGGCGAAGCCATCCCTTAGGGAAACGCCGACCTACGGATGTGTTGTTAATATAACAGGAAATTACGTTGAAGGAAAACAAAAAGCCGTCGAACAACGGCGGCTTTTCTTGAGACGTGATTCATTGCAGAAGCTACAACTTTGTCTTCGTCAGCTGCCGAAGGAGAAAGCGGTCAACGACGCCAAGCGTGATCAATGCAAACAAGGCAAAAATGACAAACCGCTGACTCCGGCTGGATGACACCGGCTGGACCTTGACCGTCAAATCATTGGTTCGCTGCTGCACTGATTCCTTCAGTTTTGTATAGCTGTCCGTAAATGATTTTGACAGTGAGGAGAATTCCGGACTTCCTTCCAGCTTAAAACTCGACGTCGAAGAAATTGCGTATCCGAGGACACCGAGCACAAGCATCATGGCGAAAACATTTGCAACGTTGTTGAGGATTTTCGTTGTCCACGAAAAACCGGGTTGCGGGGCAACGCGGGTCATTACACGCTCTGTAAATCGAAGCGAAGTCGCGTAGGGGTTCTTCCGTGCGGATTTGGAAAGATTTTTTTGTATTTCGACTTCTTTCCTGCACCGCTCACAGACGGCAAGATGATTTGTACATTGAGCCTGTGTGGCGTAATCGGCAGCGCCGTCGACGAAATGCAGAATCTGAGACATTGTTAAGTGCGTCATGCCACTTTCTCCTTCCTTACAACCTCGATCAATCTTTTTAAGACAGCGTCGCGCAACATCGTCCTCGCTCTGAAGAGCCGGTTTTTTACCGTCCCAAGAGGCAACTCCGACGTTTCGACGATTTCTTCGTAGCTCATTTCCTGAATGAAAAACAATGTTAAAACCGATGCATAGGTATGGGGCAACTTGTTGATTTCCTCCTGAACAATCTGGCGGAATTCATCTAATTCGAATTCAATGTCGGGTAGTTCGATATCCGAAAGAAGCCCAAAAGTTTCGTTCCCCTCCTCCCCGTCCAATGACAAAAGTTGAGCGCTCCCTTTTTTGCTCAGGGCTGTTGCACAGACGTTGTACACAATTCTGTAGAACCAAGTGGAAAAACTTGATTTCCATTCGAACCTCGGGAGGGCATTGAAAGCCCTTATGAACGCATCCTGGAGTGCCTCCTCAGCATCCTGATGGTTCTTGAGCATGCGAACAGCTAAAGCCATGGCCTTGTCCTTGTGCCGGTCAACGAGCTGGGCATAGGCACGTTTTTCACCGGCTAAAACCTTCTGAATTACTTGAAAATCCAGGTCGTTCATCCTGCGCAGGGTATTGATACTTCTTTAGACCGAAAAAACGGGTTCCGGGTTGCAAAATGCGAAATTCTATGAAACCCGCCGGACGAAATTCAGGTCAAAGTTACCAAAGCACGGAACCAACATCAATTTAATAAGGGAGCTACACAATGGAACCAATTCTTGTTGTTTTCATCGTCTTCGGATCCACCGGCCTTATCATATGGAAATGGATTGAAACACGCCACAAGGAGAGAATCGCAATGATCGATAAAGGTGTAACGCCTGCCGATTTCAAAGGAGTGTCCGTTCGTGAAATGTTCAAGATCAATCCGTTGAGCAGCCTCAAGTGGGGGTTGTTGGCGCTGTTCGTCGGCGCGGGACTCTTTCTTGGCGCGGTACTCGACCAATATGTGTACCTCCCTGAGTCCGTGTATCCCGCCAGCATGTTGCTTCTCGGTGGACTCGGGCTCGTGCTTTTCTATACCATTGCGGCGCGGAAGATGAAGAACGAATAATGTAGAGACAGGACCTTATTGAAACGAAAAAGCCGGATGCTGAATTCGGCTTTTTTTATCGTGTAGTTGGGCTGTCTCATGTGGTTCATTGCTACTTCAGATAGAATCTTGACGGACGTGACAACATGAAAAAGAAATTGGCTTCACCATTATCGGTCGCATTCTTGCACGTTCTTTCCATTGTCCTCTACCACGATATAACGGGAATTCCTCCTTCTTTCGAAAACGTTGTTCAAAGAAGACTCACCTCCAGGATATTAGGCCAAGAACGAGACGTAATAATACATCTTCCGAAGAACCTTGATCTCTCAAAAACCTATCCTGTTGTTTATGTGTTGGACGGCACATCACAAGATGGCCATATTGCTGAGAAATTCGATAGCTTATCTGCGGCAGGACTTGTTCCCCCGGTGATCATCGTCGGCATCCCGAATATGAATGCGGAAAACAGGCGACGGCAATTGATACCACCGTATATGAGAACCGACACAGATAAGGCTGACAGCCCGTTCGGCGACGCCGACAAATTTCTCGAGTTCATGGAATCCGAGTTGTTCCCTTTTATTGAAGATTCGTATCCGGCAACAATGGTTCGTTTATTCGCAGGAAATTCCAGAGCGGGTTTGCTGGTGATGCATTCGCTGATATATAAATCTGAAATGTTTCAGGCACGATTTTGTTTCAGCACACCGTTTTGGCGATGGGAGAATCTCATGGTTTTAAAAATATCCGACTTTTTGAAAATGAGAGATACCATGAAGACCTTTCTCTACATGAGTGCCGGAGAAAAAGAAACTCCGAATATCAAAAATGGGCTTACAGCGATGGCAAAAGCAATGAACGAAAAATCTCCTCTAGGATTGACTTGGCATGCGGAATTTACGCCAGATGCCGACCATCAAAGCAACGCCCAGGTTTCATCCTGGAACGGAATTGCAAGGTGGGGTGAATATCTCAAACGGTAAAAGCCGGATCATGAATCCGGTCTTTTTTTGTCGCATTCAAATCCATGCTATCGTTCAACATTCTCGCGGGCGTTTTTCCTCCAGAGACCTCCACAATTTTGATTTCCTCGTGATAGTTTCGTGATACATCTGTTCCCCCTTTTGACTATCTTTTTTTAGACAGTCAGTCGTGGGCAAGAAAATGAAAAACGTTCTCATCATTGAAGACGATAAAGACATTACCGAGCTGCTTGAGATCCATCTTAAAGACCTCAACTGCAAAGTAACAAAAACACACAATGGCGAGCGAGGTCTTCAGGCGGCGCAGAAACAGCGATTCGATCTCGTTGTTCTGGACCTTATGCTTCCCAAACTCGATGGTCTTGAAGTCTGTCGCCGACTCCGGTCTGAAAAATACTACACGCCGATTTTGATGTTGACCGCGAAATCCGAGGAAGTTGACAAAGTGCTTGGCCTCGAAACTGGTGCTGATGATTATCTAACAAAGCCGTTCAGCGTGCGGGAATTCGTTGCTCGTGTCAAAGCCATCTTTCGCCGTATTGAAGCAATGAAGGAAGAAACCTCCGGTCCTGAAGCGTCAAAGGAACTTGTGTTTGGTGACCTTGCCATTGATAAAGAAAAAAGAAAAGTAACAATCGTGGGAAAGAAGGTAGAACTCACACCGAAAGAATTTGACTTGCTGTTACTCTTTGCATCCCATCCGGGGCGAACGTTTACTCGCGAGCTGTTGCTAAACACAGTGTGGGGATATCAATTCGAAGGTTACGATCACACAGTGAATTCCCATATCAATCGACTCCGCGCAAAGATTGAAAGAGATATTGCCCAGCCGAAGTATATATTGACAACCTGGGGAGTCGGCTATCGATTTGCCGAAGCGGAAGAACTACAAAACGCCCTATGAAAATGTTCGGTCTCCATAGGACGATTCCAAGGTTCTTCAGGAGCCTGTTTTGGAAGCTTTCCCTCACTTTCCTTTCACTGCTCGTCGTTTTGGCCGTTGCATATATCTATATTACCGCCTTCACCGCTGAAATGTATTTTCAAGAGGCGAATCAAAGGTTGAACGCTTCTGTTGCAAAGCACATCGCAGCAGAGACTCAACCCATCGTGAACGGCAAGGTTCAGCAGAAGAAACTCGAAACCCTCTTTCACAATATCATGATCCTCAATCCAAGCGTTGAGGTGTATTTACTTGACACACAAGGTAGGATTCTTGCTTATTCAACGCCCGGGAAAGATATCCAACGTACTTCTGTGTCCTTGGAGCCCCTTCAGAAGTTTCTTCAAAACCGGGGTGCATCATTCGTCATGGGAGACGATCCAAAAGACATTCATGGAGAGAAGGTTTTTTCCGCAGCGAAAGTCGAAAATGGCGGGAGATTGGAAGGCTATATCTACGTCATCCTCGGTGGAGAAGGATATGATTCGGCGATGCAATTCCTCCTCGGCAGTTACATCCTCCGACTCGGAGGTCGAGCAATGGGATTTACACTCATCGTAGCTGCTGTTATTGGTCTTGTGGGATTCGCATTCATGACGAAGAGTCTGCGCGCGACGATCCGCACCGTCAGGGAATTTCAACAAGGCAATCTCGAGGCCCGGATTCCAATCTCTTCAAGCATTGAAATGAACCAACTTGGCACTGCTTTTAACGAAATGGCCGACACCCTTGTCCATCATATTCAAGAGATCAAAACGATGGACAACCTGCGACGAGACCTGGTTGCCAACGTCTCGCACGACCTTCGCACTCCTCTTGCTTCCGTCCACGGCTACGTTGAAACCATCCTCATGAAGGGGAATACTCTCACAGAGGAAGAGAGACTGCGTTATTTGACGACCGTTCTTCATAGCACAGAAAAACTCAAGAAACTTGTCGAAGAACTATTTGAGCTTTCAAAACTTGAGGCCAAGCAGACCACGCCGAATGTGGAGCCATTTTCCATTGGGGAACTTGTGCAAGATGTAGTTCAAAAATATCAGTTGCTTGCCGAACAACAAAAGGTCAGCATCAAAACCATATTCCCTCATCACCTTCCTCTTGTTACTGCAGACATTGCGCTTATCGAGCGAGTATTTCAGAACCTTCTTGATAACGCATTGAAGTACACCCCTGAAAACGGCGTGATTACTATACAGCTTGAGTCCACCTACAACAAAGTGAATGTCAATGTTGCGGACACAGGCTACGGCATCCCACCTGAGGAGCTCCCCTACGTATTCGAACGTTATCGCAAAGGCTCACAACTCTCCCTCGAGAGCGATCATGGAGCTGGCTTGGGGCTTGCTATCGTCAAAAAGATCCTTGAGGTGCATGGGATTTCGATCTCTGTTTTCAGTAAAGTACAAGAAGGCACCTCGTTCTCATTCAACCTGCCCGTTGAAGCGTCGTTGCTTCGGTAGTCCTCGAATTATCCTCTCACCAACGTTTACAAAACTTTACCCTTTTGTGATAGTTTCGTGATGGAGAATTTGCTTATTGAGTGCGAATTCTTATCAATGATTATCATCAGGAGGGTATCATGAAGAAGATTCTCGTTGTTGCTCTTACACTTGTGCAGTGGATCGGCTGCAAGAAAAGCGAAGACTCGCCAGTCGCTCCAACAAGCAAGATGATTCTGGCGATGAATTTTTCGGGACTTCAACCGCTTGCAGGCGGCTTTCACTATGAGGGATGGGCAATGGTGAATAACCAACCTCTCCCGACAGGCAAGTTTAATATCGATGCACAGAATAGTTTGACGACATTAAGCGGGCAAGTGATTACGAATGGCGAGTTCAACGTTGGCTTCGACATTGGCAGCGCATCAGCCATCATCATCACGATTGAACCTGCCGGAGACAACGACATCATTCCTGCAGCCACGAAATATCTTGGCGGGAACGTTTCCAACGGTGCGGCAACGTTAACCATAGCACACGCGGCAGCACTGGGAACTGATTTCACGAGTGCGGCCGGGAAATATATTCTTGCTACCCCAACGGATACTGTCAGCTCTAACGAACGGAGCGGCGTTTGGTTTTTACAACTGCCCGGAGCCACTGCGGGGTTGAGTGTGCCGAACCTTCCCGCCGGATGGAAGTACGAAGGTTGGGCGGTTGCCAATCAACCTCTTACTACTGGAAAGTTCAGCTCATCGAACAGTTCCGATCAAGCTGCGCCGTATAGTGGACCAAATCCAGGCCCTCCCTTCCCGGGCGAAGACTTCTTGCTCAACGCTCCCGGCGGCTTGACATTTCCGCTGGATCTAGCGGGAAAGACAATTGTGTTGTCTGTTGAACCAGATCCGGACGACAGCCCAAATCCGTTTACATTGAAACCGCTAGCGCATCAAGTTCCCGCCAACGCACAGGACCATGTTACATTCACGATGTTGAATCAAGCGACGTCAACTAGCCCGACTGGAACTGCAAACATCAGGTAAACAATGCACAGGGGAATTGATATATGCAGCAGAGCGTTCAACGGGTCTTCTTTCAACTTTCAATCCTCATGTGCCTTTTCTTTTTCGCATGCTCGGATAAAGGAGTGGAGCTGGAAGCTCCACTTCCTTCGTCCGCACCGAATGTCGAGGTCTCTTTCTCAAAGAACGTCCTCTCCGTTTTTCAAACCTACGGCTGCACTGGTTGTCACGGCGGTACAAACGGATTGCAGCTCAACACTGTCCAGGGAATATTGACAGGCGGTTTCCACGGTCCCGCGGTCATTCCGTTTAAGGCTGACAGCAGCATTGTGATCCGCAAGATATTACCAAATCCACCCTTTGGCGACCGCATGCCTCAAGGGGGAAGCTTTGTGACTGATCAAGATGTGAAAGTCCTCAAGGATTGGATAAACCTGGGCGCTAAAGACAATTGAAAAGAGGCGAAAGGCTTGCTGCCATGATGAACCGTTCAGCTATGTCGAACGATTCAGGTTGCGTTAGAGCAAATAAAAAAAGGTTCAACAGTTAAGAGCCGAAATATTCAATTCACAGTGAGCTTCTTATTGGGGATTTCGCAGTCTTCACAAGTGTTTCTTCAAAAATTCCAGCATTCTCGGCCAAGCTTTTTGCGTTGCTTTCAAATTCGCACCGTTTCGTCCGCCTTGTGCGCGGAGAAACCCGTGGCCGGCGCCTTCATAGATTTCGTATTCGTATACCTTCCCGAGTTTCTTCATCTCAGCCGATGCGGGTTCAATCGTTGCGTTCACGCGTGCATCATCGCCGCCGTATAAGCCAAGAACCGGCGCCTTGATGCTCTCAAGTTCTTTGGCGTCAGGTGCGCCGCCGTAGTACACAATCGCCGCATTCAACTCCGGTTGTGTTGAAGCATACCGAAAACTCTGCGACCCTCCCCAACAATAACCAACTGTTGCGCTCTTTCCGTTTGCAGCGGGGAGTTTTACAGCGTAGGCTCGCACCGCATTCATGCGCTTTGTCACTTCCTCCGGCGAGAGGCCTCGAATTAAGCGCACAACATCATCGCGACTTTTTACGGAATCCGTTCCTCCGCCGCCCGGACCCATCCCTGAAATCAAATCCGGTGCAACGGCGATGTAACCGTCAGCTGAGAATTGGTCGGCTACTCCACGGATCCAGTCGGAAAGGCCGAAGATCTCATGAATAACTATGACAACGGGCGCTTTGTCCTTCCTCTCGGGATACACGACAAACGTGCGAATGGAAACACCGCCATCCATTTTCACATCGACAAACTCCGGATGCCTCGGCGTTTTCTCCAACCGCGCTTTGGCAAGTGAGTCGGGCGGCGGAAGGTTGCCGTCATCCTGCATGCGAACGGTGGTAACAGGGTTCTTTTCCTGGTGGTCTGAATGGTCATGTGCCTGGGCTAGCGTGTTACCGCACAGAAACAATATGGCTGCAAAAAACGCTGTAAGGTTTCTCATACGTCCCTCCTGGATTCTGGATTTGACTGCTGAGAATATAGGAAAATGTCCT
>JACPSI010000161.1 GCA_016193365.1 Ignavibacteriales bacterium | reverse complement strand
TTCACGAGGATTTACCGCGGGGGAGGCTGGAGATCCAGCGAAACTATTTCTGGCGCCGGATCATCATTGGCGAACACCGCAAATATTCGGAGCCGATTGGAAGAATTCCTGAGAGTCAACTCCATTCACACTCTCCTCGACATCGCATGCGGCGATTTTCACTGGATGAAAGAGGTGGACCTTGGAACAACGAAATATATCGGAGGAGAAATTGTCGCAGATCTCGTCGAGCGTAATAACCGACTCTATGCGTCACCAGACAGGACCTTCGTTCATTTGGACATCATCAATTCCATGCTCCCTGCCGCTGACGCCATCCTGTGTCGAGATTGTCTGCCGCACCTTCCAACCCAGCATATTCTGCTTGCCCTGCAAAACATAAAAAGAAGCAAAGCTAAGTATCTTGTCACCTCGAACTATCCGCTTTGCAGGGAGAATGTAGATATACCGATAGGTAAATTTCGGCGGATTAACCTCGAGCTCGAGCCCTTTTTCCTTTCTGCGCCTTTGCAGGATTGGGAAGACTTCGACGGACAGTATGCCGACAAGCATCTTGCCTTGTGGAAGCTTGCTGGCCTGCTGATCCCTGCCCGCTAAACGGAATCCTCCCCATTTCGGCTTTTTTAAGCCGGAAACCGCTCCACTGTTACCTCATTTCGTTTCTATAAGTAGGGGGAACATTGAGCGACGGTAAGACCACAAACTCTTCATGGCACACCGTTCGAGGAATATCCATGAACGTTTCCTCCGACATATTTGGAGTAATCAGTACTTGAAGAAGGCTCAGTTGCAAACCACAGACGGAAGGCCCGTCGACGTCCTCAGTCCAGGAGAACTCAACCTCGATGGAGGTCCGGATTTTTCCAATGCAAGAGTACGAATCGGCTCGAAAACGTATTTCGGAGACGTCGAAATTCATCGGACCGTCAAGGAGTGGACACAGCATCTTCATCAACAGGATCCCTACTACAACAAGGTTATTCTCCATGTCGTATTGGAACGAGAAGATAAAAAGTTAACCACGCTCGTCATGACCGGCCGTAAGATTCCCGTGCTCGTTCTCGGTCCCTTTCTTGCCGAATCCATCCGCAGCCTTTGGCAAAAAGCAATCGCCGACGAACGAGCACGCAGGTTTGAAGCGATTCCATGCCATCAAAAAAATGACAGTGTTACGGCGGAGAACCTTGAACACTGGCTTGGGAAGCTGGCAGCTGAACGTCTCGAAATGAAGCTCCGCGCCTTTGAGGAACGCTTGAAGGAGCTGGCGCATGTGCGGCTCTCGGCGCTCCGGGAAACGCCGCGAACATGGGGAGAGCCTCCGTTGGAAGGATTTCCGGAGGAAATTCCTCCTCCACTCAAAGAGTTGACACAGAAAGATTTCGCCAAAAAAGATATCTGGGAGCAATTGCTGTATGAGGGCATCATGGAAGGACTCGGCTACAGTAAAAACCGCGCGCCGTTTCAACAGCTTGCGAAAAATGTCTCGCTGAAGGTCGTCGAAAAGATGGGGCTGGACGAAGGCGGCATTAAGCTGGAGGCGCTCCTGTTCGGCGCGTCAGGATTGCTCCCTAAGGTCAAGACCCTCTCCGAAGAGCCTTCCAGAGAATATGCACGCGGACTTATCGAGGCATGGAATGACATCCGCAGACTGTTTCGTTCCGAAGTACTGCATGCAGCAGACTGGCAGTTTTTTCCCACGCGTCCTGTGAATTTTCCGACCGTTCGTCTTGCTGCGGCGAGCGCCCTGATTCCGAAATTCTTTTACGGGGACATTCTTCGCGTAATTGTTCAAACGATCAAATCATCCGAGAAGAACGCTGAAAAGTCAGAGATTTTGCATAACATCTTCCGCGTACCGGTGGGTGATTTCTGGCTGAGGCACTATCACTTTGATGACCCTGCGGATAAACCGATCAACCCGCTTGGTCTCGCGCGCAGTAAAGACATTATCATCAACACCATCCTGCCCGTCGCACTATTGTACGCGAGAATCTTCAGGGATGCGGAGGTCCGCGAAGGGACGCTCTCGCTCTTCGATGCTATGTCGGCTTCGACGGATAACTCCCTGACGAGGTTGATGGAAACGCAGCTGCTCAAAGGGCGGGTTCCCTTGAATTCAGCCGCAAGACAGCAGGCCGCAATTCAACTGAAGAAATATTATTGCGAAAGGAAACGGTGTTCCGAATGCGATGTCGGGAAAGCGGTTTTTGACATGAATAAGCTGCTCTCCCTACAGAGGACGTAAGTTTCTCTTTGAAAAAACGTGAAGGATTTGCTATCTTTCTTCACCGCCCCCGCACAACCAGATTACTGAATGTCCTTTTTAGGCGAACTGCCTTTTCCTACCTTTGTCAATGCTGGCGTTATGGCCATTCTGGCCATGACATCGCTCATCATCGGGGCGCTCGTCGGCATCTACGTTAAGCCCTCACAAAGAGCCAACGCGGTCATCATGGCGTTTGGCACCGGCGCCCTTATTCAAGCCCTTGCCCTTGAACTTGCGTACGAGGGCGCAGAACGACTACGGCATAGCGCGCACCTTGACGGCCTCACAAGCTGGTTGTGGGTGGCCGCGGGGTTCATCGTCGGTGGGACAGCTTATTACATGGTGAACCGTACGTTGGAAAAACAGGGCGCGTCGTTGCGTCATCCGGCCTTGGCGAAACTCTACATGCTCAACAAGAAACGCGAAGAATCTGCAATGATTCTGGAAAAACTTGCAAAGGTCGAGCTTGTCCGCTCGTTGCCGCCCGAGGAAATGGAGGATGTGCTTGTTTGCGTCCAGCCCGTTTCCTTCCGCGCCGGAGAGACGATTTTCAAACAAGGAGAAACAGGAGACGCCTTGTATCTTATTGACGACGGCGGTGTCAACATTGTCTCCGGAAATGGGAACGCGGGACTGGATGGCATACTTGCAAAGCTGGGCCCAGGACAATCCTTCGGCGAAATGGCGCTCCTGACGGGTGAACCACGGTCCGCAACCGCCGTCGCCGCGCAGGATAGTTCCCTGCTGAGAATCGACAAAGAACACTTTGATGAATTGATCGACAGGTCGCCGAATCTTCGACAGGCGGTCGAGGAATTAAATTCTCGGCGACTGGTTCAAAACGTCAATGCCGCCAAAGAGGGAGTGGATTCGGGACACTGGCAAAAAGTCGCCATCGCCAACATCCAGCGCCTGACACGAAGTGAAGAAGTTTCGATGATGAAGAAACATGCCGAAGCCGGCGCGCCATTCGCTATTTTCCTTGGCGCCATGCTCGACGGTATCCCGGAATCGATCGTCATCGGGTCGAGCTTTACTTCGCTGGCGAACTTCAAGTTCACGTTCTTCGCGGCGGTGTTTCTCTCCAATTTGCCGGAGGCTGTTGCCAGTGCCACGGCGATGAGGGGCGCCGGATTCAGCACATTCAAGATTCTGGGGTTATGGGGAACTCTGATGGTCGCGGGCGGAATTGCTGCTGCTCTGGGAAATGGTTTCCTCACGACTGCCCCCGTGACAGTCCTGACGCTCGTCGGTGCAGTCGCGGGAGGGGGAATCCTCGCAATGGTTTCCTCAGTTATGATGCCAGAAGCTTATGAGGACGGCGGACCGTCGGTGGGCCTGGCCACAATCGCCGGATTCCTGTGTGCCTTTCTCTTCTCTGTCCTATAGTCTCCTCGATCCCAAACTCCAGTTAATGGCTGAAAAAAAAGCCCGGCTCAAATGAGCCCGGGCTCGTGCATGGAAGTTAAAGGAGTGTTAATTGCGTCGCGTTTTCGCGAGAAGTCTGAGAATTTCCAGGTAAAGCCAGATTAACGTAACCAGCAAGCCAAACGAGGCATACCATTCCATGTACTTCGGTGCACCCTGTTCAGCTCCGTTTTCGATGAAATCAAAGTCCAGCACCAAATTGAGCGCCGCAAGAATGACGACGAAAACACTAAATCCGATTCCAACAATGCCGCTCTCATGAATATAGGGCATCTGGATTCCCCAGAAACCGAGCAGCATGGTGATAATATAAATAACGGCAATTCCGCCCGTCGCCGCCGTGACTCCCAGCTTAAAATTCTCTGTGGCCTTGATGAGCCCGGACCGATATGCAAGAAGCAAACACATGAACACGCCGAACGTCATTGCAACGGCCTGAATGACGATTCCTGAGAATTCCATTTCCATCAATGCCGATATCCCACCCAGAAAAAGGCCTTCCAGCACCGCATACAAGGGTGCAGTCACGGGGGACCACGTCTTCTTAAATACGGTGATGAGTGCAACAACGAATCCGCCGAGCGCTCCACCCAAAATGTAAGGGGTGACAGCAGAAGCGTCACCTGACGCAAAAAAGAGATTCCATGTGTACGCGGCGGATGCCACGACAAGCAACAAAAGCAAGCCGGATTTGTTGACCGTTCCCTGTAATGTCATCGCTTCGTCCGGTGAAGCGACTGCAGGAAGGTTCTGGAATGTTTTGGCGCTGAGCGCGGGGTTGGCTGTTCTCATGAAAACTCCGTTGTTATTATGAGATTATGCACCAAAGATACTAAATCAGAAAAATTTCCGCAAGGAATCCTTAAAGACCATTCAACTGACTCACGCCGTAACAAAAGTCCGAGATTAGCCAAACAACAAAAAAAGCGATGTTGCCATCGCCCATTGTGCTCAGAATTCCTTGCGGCTTGATAATGCCTATTCGTATCTCAGTGATTCAACGGGGTCTACACTCGCGGCCTTGCGTGCCGGGAAAAACCCGGCAAATAAACCGATCAGCCCCAGCACGGTTGTTGTTGCCAGCATCGTGGTGATCGACAGGATTGGCCTGCCAAGAAATTGCATTGGGCCGTCCTCCGCGGGCAGCATCCGTACGATGCTCACCACTCCGTATGAAAACAGCAATCCCGCAAACCCGCCAATGAAGGCGAGGAGCAGCGCCTCAAAAATAAACTGGGCAAGGATGTAACGCCGTCTGGCGCCAACCGCCATCCTGATACCGATCTCACGTGTTCTTTCTTTAACGACGACGTACATCACGTTCGCAACTCCGACGCCGGCGATCAACAGAGTGAGAAATCCAACCGCAAAAAGAAAAATCGAAACGCCCAGGCCGATTCTTCGGTTGATTTTTTCACCTTCGATGAAATCCCACACACCCAATGCTCTTTCATCCTTCGGATCAAAACGATATTTGCGCCCAAGGACTCTGTACAGGTCTGCTTTGAATTCTGCCTGTAGCGACGGGTCCATGGGCCGAACGACAAGCGAATTGACGAACTTATTCCCGTACGATGTACGGAAGGTTGTATACGGCATAATCGCGCGCCTGGTATCAGGCCCGTTGTTCATCGAAGTCTGAACTTTTTTCTGCATAATGCCGACCACCGTAAAGGGCACGCCGTCGACCATCAGCGTTTTTCCGACCGGGCTTTCCTCTTTGAAGATATCGCGCGCGATTTCGACGCCGAGGAACATCACCCGACGTTGTTGCTCAAGGTCAACCTCGTTGAGGAACCTTCCTCCGCCCGCCGGATACATCCTGCGCATTTCCTCAAAACCCGAATTCACGCCTTCGCACTCGGTGTTGACGGAAAACTTGCCGTACGTCAAGGCGACCGTTTTTCGGTACTGCGGCGAAATCATGTCGATGCCCTGAACAGCGCGCTGAAGAAGCTCAACGTCGTCCTCCACAAGCCGGATGCGGCGGCCTTTGGGCAGGCCCTCGTAGACCAGCCCGGTCTCGCCGCCGTAAACGACCATAATCCTGTCCCCCGCGTTCAAAAGACCGTTCAGCATTTGAGACCCCAGGCCTTCGCCGAAGGAAAGCAACAGTACTACGGAAATCGTTCCCCATGTGATCGCGATAAGCGTGAGGATGGCCCTCGTGCGATGCGCTTTCAAATCCTGGAAAAATTCTCTCAGAAGTTCGATGGCCATCTTACGTCCTCAAACATTCAACGACATCAAGGTTCGCTGCGCGGCGCGCAGGGAGGAGCCCGGCGGCAAGGCCGATCACGCTCAAGACAAGTACAGTAGCGGCAACGACTTCGAGGGAAATTTCAGGCGTCCCCACAAATTCTTTGATGGGGATGAACTGCAGCCCCTGGATAATTCCAACAGCGATCAAAAAACCTACGGAAGAGCCAAGAAAAATTATAAAAAACGTTTCGAGAAAGAATTGGAAGAGAATGTTCGATCGTTTTGCGCCGACCGCGCGTTTAATGCCGATTTCCTTGATTCGTTCCTGGACGACGATGAACATTATATTGGCAACGCCGATACCGGCAACGCCAAGCGTGAAACTTCCGATCAAACCCAGAAAAATGTTCATCCCGAGAAAGAAATAAAAAATGAATTTGTCGAAACGTGTAGTATCCCAGATCCAGACCGCATCCTTATCAGTCGGATCGAACTTGTATTTCTTTCCGAGGACGGCTCTCGCCTCGTCCGCCGTTTCCTCGCCGAGTGTGGGGTCTTTGATCTGATAAATAATGTTCGTCAGCCTGTATGCTCCGAAAACAGATGTGAACGTGGAAGCCGGTATGAAAATTCGATCCTGATCGCGCGAGTTGTAAGAAGAATTCTGCGTTTTTTTCTGCATGACGCCGACGACGGTAAAGGGCACGGAGGCAACGTATACCACCTGACCGATCGCGTCTTTCTCGCCGAACATGAAATCCTTCACCTTGTTTCCGATGACAGCGACGCGCCTGCGGTGTTGAATGTCCGGCGCATTAATAAAGCGGCCGCCCATGTCGGGGATAATATTCCTCATATCGTTGTAATTGGGATAGACGCCGGCGACAAGGGGATTGAGGATGTTCTCTCCGACGCGGGCAACAGTCCGTCGTGAATATTCCGGACTCACCGCCTTGATATTCCGTACCTGAGTTCTGAGCAGCCTCACATCCTCTTCAACAAAAAACAGCGGACGTCCGGTGCCAAATCCCTCGAAGGCCTTCGTGGTCCTTCCCGGCCACACAATGGCGATGCTCTCGCCAATCCCGTGCATGTTGATTGACATTTGACGTTTGAACCCGACGCCGAAAGCTATCAAGACGATGATGGCGACGGTTCCCCAGACGATGCCGAACATTGTCAGGAATGAGCGGAGTTTCTGCGCACGCAGGTCGAGGAGAAACTCGGTGACGATCGTTTTGAACTTATCCAACGCCAAAACCCTCAATTCTCAATTTTACAATCTTCAATCTACAATGTACTTACTCAATTTTCTTCACCGGTTTTTCAAACACCTCATCATCCTCTTTGAGGCCGAGGATCACTTCAACGTTGATGGCATCACTGAGGCCGGTTTTAATATACTTTTCTTCCTGGCTGAGGGTTGTCGGAACGTTGACAAACGCTGAATCGTTGCGGAATGTCACTACCCGCTCCGGAACCGTAAGGACATCGGTTTTTCTGCTGATGATAATGCTTGCGTTCGCAGAATACCCCGCACGCAGCGTAGTGTTCCTTGCTCCGGGAATCAAAATTTCAATCGGAAATACCGTAGCGTTGTCCTTCTTTTCTGCTTTTAACCAGATTTTTCGGAGAAAGCCCCTTACGGTGTCGTTGGGAAGAGCTCCGACTTTGATTTCCGTCTCCATACCTTCTTTCATTTTGCCGACATCGATTTCATCGACTGTTCCCTTGAAGATAAGCCGTTCCATGTTCGCCATTTTCATCAGGACGGTTCCTTCTTGAAAGCTGGTGAGCGGCGTGACCGGGTCTCCAACTTCGACCGAGCGGTTCAGGACGTACCCGTCGATCGGAGCTTTGACGATGGATTCAATTTCTGTTTCTCCGATTTTCACCCTGCCGCTTTCGAGCAAAGCGAGTTTTTCGTTGGCGATTTTGAGTCGAAGCTCAGAATCGTCGTACTTCTTTTGAAAGTCCTCATACTCCTTGTTTGAAATCAGGCTGCTTTTGAAGAGAGATTCCTGGCGAACTCGTTCTTTTTTCAAGTTGTCGAGGTCAACCTGGGCGAGCTCCACCTGTCGCTTCGCATCAGCGAGTTCCAGCGGGGTAGGGTCGGGTTTCACTTCGAGCAACGGCTGACCCGCACGGATATACGTCCCGACGTCGGCGAAAATTGTTTTCACAACGCCGGAGACTTTCGACTTGACAGAAATCTCAAACTCCGGCTCGATCGTACCGACAGCAAGGGCCTTGTCAATGACGTTGCCTTTCTTCACCTTGATTTTGGGCAATTCGTTTTCCTTCGATGATTTGGACGACCCAAAGAACAAGATGCCGGCCGCGGCGATGACGACAACGCCCACCGAGGAAATGATGATTTTCTTTTTCATAGATAATGCCATAGTGAATGTGAATGAAGGAATGGACGAAGTTCAAGGAACGTCCCGGTCAGCTTTGAATTCGTCCGCTGTGCCCGGACGTTACAGAATGTTTTACCCCTGCCGCAAACGGAAAGTTCCTTTTTCGCTTTTCAGCTGTAACCTCGGCCCGCCGCCGTTGACATTGCCGTAATAATCAGCCTCACGGCGTCTTCGGTCGCGGTATCGGGTTTGAACGTCAAAGTCGGACATGAAATCCGTGCGTCGGCCAAAGTCTGAATCCAACTCGAACCCGGTTTTCTTCGGAAGGGAAATTCTAACGTCTCCCTTATATGTTTCAAAGCGGCTGCCGCGTGCAAGTTTGGAAAATACGACATCGACCTCGCCTTTGTATGTTTCGAGGTCGACAGAACCTTCAAGGTTGGAGATTTCCACCTCTCCTTTGTAGGTGTTGAGCTCAAGGTCCGAGTGGAGGTCGGAAATCTTCGTCTTGGATTTGTAATCTTTGACTCGAAGCTGCGCCGTGCGGGGCATTTTGATTGTGTAATGGATAAAAGGCAAAGACCCGCTACTCTCGCCAAACATCCCCCAGAAGCCATCCCTGTGCCGCCGCAGTTTGTCGTAATCGGTTTTTATCCGCACTTCATTTGTCGAGCCGGTAATCCTCACCTCTGTATCCCGAACGTCCTCCTCATCATCCCCGGACCACGCTTGCACATCGGGTTCGATCTTTGCGTACACCTCTACTTCATTCTTGTCCCACGAAGTTATGGTGATGCTGCCCTTATATGTGTCGATGCTGAGCCGTCCTCCGGAATTCAATGGCATGGTTTTGCTGATTTCACGGGTTTCTTGTGCAATGGAGGAAAGCGTCAGAACTGCGACAGACGTAAGAAGAGCACACAGCCGGGAAAAATGTTTCATAACAAGCTCCTTCGACGAAGTATTCTCAATTCAATACGGTAGAACAAGCGGGGAGTTGCAGGAAAACCTTTAGGCAAAATCGTACGTAGTAAACCCCCCAGAATTTAGACTGGATGAAAACGGGAAAGGTTGCAGTTTAGTTCTCTATAGAGGCGGAAGGAGGATTCCAAGTGAAACGCGCTCGCAGTGCAAATATCAAAGAAAGTCCATGTTTGCTCAAGGTTTTGAGGGTTTTCCCCGAACCACGCGGCCGACAAATTCTTTCACCGTCTGAATATATTCCTTGCCGCCAACAATGTACGTATCGTTGTGGTCTGCTCCGCGAATGGTGTAAAACTCTTTCGGGGGATTCGCTCTTTCGTGGAGTTTTTTCCCCAGCTCGAATGGAATAATGCTGTCGCGGTCGCCGTGCATACATAAAATAGGAATGTGGACATCGGGAATCTTGTCAAAGGAATTCAACCGTGTTTGTATGACAAGATGAACCGGTAGGAAGGGATAGGCAACTTTGGCAACATCAGCCGCCGAAGAAAACGTAGATTCCAGAATCATCCCTGCAGGCCGGCGCTGCGTGGCTACATCGACAGCAACGGCGCCGCCAAGGCTGGTCCCCCACACAATGATTTTATTCGTGTCGACACCACGGAGCGAGCGCGCATAATCGAATGTGGCGCGTCCGTCTTTGTAAATTCCGGATTCACTTGGTGATCCTTCGCTTCTCCCGTATCCCCGGTAATCAAACATCAGCACGTTGAAGCCGGATGATTGCAGGCGCCTGATAATATCGATGCGATGCGAGATATTCCCTGCGTTTCCATGGGACATGACCAGAGTGGCGATGGCAGAATCCGACGGGGCAAACCAGGCGTGAATCCGTACGCTGTCTTCCGTTGTAATCCAGCAGTCAACGACGTCCGGTATGAAGCGGGATTCTTCATAGAGGCCGCCCGGGTATCTTGTCGGGAAGTAGATGAATTTTTCTTCGAAGAGCATGGCGATCAATGTCCAAATCAGGATGGCAGCGATTGCGGCGACAAGGATTTGTCGTCCAAAACGAAGAACTCCCTTCTTGTTCACATCAAGAAACGTACACAAGGAAATCGGTAAACACAAGAACAGTGAAGCCACGACTTTAAAGTCGTGGCGCTATCAACCCAAAGCTAATCTACTTGAGTCTCTTGCGGTTCAATTGTCAAGATTCTACCTTCCATTCATGAAAGTCATGCTTCTTTTCGTTCCCCTCTCTTTCCTATCTGCTCAAAGTTACTATAACCTCAGAGACGGATTTCTTGACAGAAAAGGAAAGGTCGATTCGATGAGCATGATTTTGGTGGGGGAATCTGCCGTTACGTCAACTTTCGATTTCGCTCTTTACTCATCAAAAGAAGATTCTCTCAAAGGCAGAATCAGATTTCCGAAAGGCGGTGGACGATTTCCTGCGGCACTTCTCTGTGTCGGGATTGAAACAGGAAAAGAAGTCATCGCGATGATTGAAGGACAGGACAGTGTCATTCTGATGGCGGTGGATTATCCTTTTGAAGGGGGATGGGATTTCAAGGGATGGACGGCAGTGGGGACGACGTTTCGACTGAGGTCAATGGCGTATCGCGCGGTTCCTTTGCTTCTGAATTGTCTCGACTGGTTATTTGTCCAGAAAAACGTTGACGCAAGAGATGTCACAGTTGTTGCCGTGAGTTTCGGTGTGTTCACCGCGGCGCCGGTTGCAGTCATCGATCATCGCGTAAAGCAGTTCATGGCAGTGCAGGCGGGAGGCGATTTGTCGGGTGTAATCAAGCATAATTCTGAGAAGTGGGGAGTGACCATTCCCGGCTGGCTTGCCGGGTGGCTGGGAGGGTCAATACTTCATCCGTTCGAACCTAACAAATATGTTTTCTACCTTTCCCCGCGCAAACTGCTGATGATTAACGGAGAAGGCGATAGTTTTTTCCCAAAGTTTTCAGCCGAATCGCTTTTTGAACATGCCCGCGAGCCGAAGGAAATGATCTGGCATAAGAGTGCGCACGTCGCTCCCGGAGAGAAAGAACTTATTAAAGAACTGACGAATATTGTGGCGAGGAGGATTTATGGGGGAGGCAATCGGTAGATGGAGGTTGCGATTACCGAGATTTGACATTTTTTGGACAGCCACAACCCGTCGTCAGTCGGACACCGAGTATTAGCCAGCAGGCAAAATCGGAAAAACTTTGCTGACAAAGAGCTTTGACGTCCAGCCGTGAAACCCGTTCATTTTACCGTCGGTGATAAGAACCCTCACTGTGTCCCGGCTTTGCTCGATGATGGATGCGCGCGTGTTTTGGTCGATATAAAATGCGGCTCCGGAACTCATTGCGAGCTCAAGAGGGTAGTCGCCGAGTTGTTTGAAAAATGTTTCGCATTCAGTCTTACTGTTGAAGACTACAGTTGATTTGGAAAAAACAATGTTTTGGCCGACTGGAAAATCTTCATACACCATCTCACGCTTGCCCGAGTCGCAATAACTGAGGAAGAAAACCACCAAGACGAGAGCAAGTTTCCGTGCACTCACACGCATATTGTTTGAACGGCAAGAGACACAATTGTGCCCTGGCTGTATTTATTTCGAGAATCTACTGGGATTGTTGGTACTTCGGGGCTACTCCAAGATTGTACATCAGAAATGAATAAATGTCCGCCAGCTGTTCAATTTGCTTCGTTGTGCTGCTTGCACCGTGTCCTGATTTCGTATCAACACGAATGAGAACGGGATTATCCCCCTTGTGCATTTCCTGAATTCTCGCGGCGTACTTGAGCGAATGCGCCGGCACAACGCGGTCGTCATGGTCTGCCGTCGTGATCAGGGTTGCAGGGTAGCTGACCTCGCGCAAGTTATGATACGGTGAGTACGCATAGAGAGCTTTAAACTCCGCCTCGTTGTTTTCGCTGGACCCATAGTCTGCGATCCAATTCCAGCCGATGGTGAATTTGTGGAACCGCAGCATGTCCATCACGCCGACAGCAGGGAGGGCAACCTTGAACAATTCCGGCCGCTGGTTGATCACTGCTCCGACAAGCAAGCCTCCGTTCGAACCGCCTTGCACTGCGAGTTTTTCTGAAGAGGTGTATTTGTTTGCAAAGAGCCATTCAGCGGCCGCAATGAAATCATCAAACACGTTTTGCTTGCTCGTCTTTGTTCCCGCCTCATGCCATTTCTCGCCGTACTCGCCCCCTCCGCGGATGTTCGCCGAGGCATAAACAAAGCCTTGTTCGAGAAGAGCAAGCCTGATGGAACTGAAACCCGGAGACGTCGTGATGTTGAAGCCCCCGTAACCGTAAAGCAGCGTTGGATTATTCCCGTCGAGTTTCAAGCCTTTCTTACGGACGAGGAACATTGGGATCTTCGTCCCATCTTTGCTGTTGTAAAACACCTGCTTGGTCTCGTACTCAGCCTGATTGAATGCAGGGATATCGACTGTCCGAAAGACTGAAGTTTTCTTGGTCGCGATGTCATAACGGTAAATTGTCGGCGGATAAATAAAAGATGTAAACGTATAGAAAACGAACTTTTCGTCTTTATCGCCTCCAAAGCCGCCAGCCGTGCCGAGTGCAGGAAGTTCGACTTCGTTTTCGAGCTTTCCGATGAGGTCATAGACATAAACGCGCGTCGTTACATCTTTGAGGTACTCCGCAAACAATTTACCCCCAGCGGATGAAACTCCGTCCAATGGCTCAGATTTCTCAGGCAGGATGTCTTTCCAATTTTTCTCATCCGGCTGAGCTGGGTCAAAAAGAACAACTCTCCAGTTTGGGGCATTCTTGTTTGTTTGAATCAGAAACTTGTCGCCAACGTCATCGACGATGCCGTAGGAATCGTCACCAATCGTCCCAATAATCGGCCTGAAATTCTTTTCACCTTTTGAATCGTCCCTGAAGAACAGTGCATTCCCTTTTTTGCCCTTGCCGCGCTCGGACATGTTCAGGATTGCAAAGCGTTTGTCTTTGGTAACGCTGACGGTGTGGAAACGCTGCGGGTTTGCAGGGTCCTCGTACACCAGTTCGTCCTGAGATTGCGGCGTACCGACTTTGTGGTAATACGCCTTGTGGTTTTCGTTTTTTGTCGTCAATTCTTTTCCCGGTTCAGGAGCGGGATAACGACTATAATAGAAGCCGTCTCCGCGCCACGCAAGTCCCGAAACTTTGACCCATTTGAGAGTATCGGTCAGTGTTTTTCGCGTGGTCAGGTCCATTGTGCAGAATTCCTGCCAGTCAGACCCGCCGCGGGAAATTCCGTATCCCGCCCATTTGCCGTCTTTGGAGACGGCGAAAGCTCCAAGGCGTGTCGTGCCGTCGGCGGAGAACTTGTTGGGGTCGAGAAGAACCTCTGGCGTCCCGTCAATTCCTTTCTGGATGTAGAGCACGCTCTGGTTCTGTAAACCGTCGTTTTTGTAGAAAAAGAAGTTCTCGTTGTTGCGAAATGGCGCAGAATAGCGCGGGTAATTAAAGAGTTTCTCCAGCCTTTCTTTGACCTGTCCGCGAAATGGAATTTTTTCGAGATAGCCGAACGTGACTTTGTTCTGTTCTTCAATCCAGGCTGTTCTCTCGGCAGAGGTTTCATCTTCCAGCCATCTGTATGGGTCGGCGACGTTGGTGCCGAAATATGTATCGACCTGGTCGACCTTTTTGGTTTGAGGGTATTGCAGTTTTTGAGCAGCTGCAACGCAAAAGATGGAAGCAGCTAGCAACAGCGAGACTGACAATCTTTTCACTTTAGGCATAAGGTCTCCAATTGGTTAGATGAGTTTCATTCCTTCCTGCTGTAATGGATACTCCAAAGCGTTTTCCACGATTTGCCGTCATCATCGGATCGCTCCCAGTTCCAATCGAGCTCATCGGTGGAGATGTTGTACCATACCATACGCTGAAGGGACTTCTTTCCACCAACAGTGAATTCACGTTGAAGAGTCATTTTTCCATTCTCAAACTCGCCTACAAAATCGAGATATCCGCCGTTGTTATCAACCCAGGTCTGATGCCACTTCGATGTCTGGGGGCTAAAGGCCGAGACGCTCATCCCACGAAGTTTCATTGAGGGAGTTCCGTCAAAATTCTCAAGGATAATCATATTATCGAGCGTCTTACGAATGGAGTTGATTCCTTTTCCGCCACCAGCCCAGGAAAGGTCCCATTCGCCCACCCAGAAGTCGAATTCTCTACTTCGGAGTGTAATTCCCGTGGAGTCAGAATTCTGCGCCGCGAGAAGAGTGACAAAAAAGATAATCGAGAACATTGACCTTACCGCCGTCCTTGTTTTCATTCTTCTAATAACCAACTTTGCGGCCTTTGTTCTGCTCGTCCAGCCACTTCTTTAAAGGTGCGAAGTAGTCGAGGAAAGCGGTTGCATCAAGTTTTTTTTCACCCGTCAATGCCTCGAGCGCTTCAGGCCACGACCGGCTTTGACCCATCGCCATCATCTTCCTGAGCTTTTCGCCCGCCTTCTTGTTGTTGTAGACCGAAGCGCGGTGCAACGGTCCCTGGATCCCAGCTTCGCGGGCTAATGCACGATGAAATTGAAACTGCAAGATCGCCGCAAGGAAGTATCGTGTGTAGGGCACGCTGGCGGGAACATGATACTTCGCCCCGGGGTCGAAATCGTTTTCGGAACGCGCCACCGGAGCCTTCACTCCCTGATATTTTTCCCTTAACTGCCACCAGGTTGTGTTGTATTCAGATGGTTTGATTTCATCCGAAAAGACCTTCCATCGCCACTGGTCGATGAGCAAACCGAAAGGAAGGAACGCGACTTTGTCGAGTGCCAGCTTCATCAAGAGTCCCAGGTCGCCGCTCGCATCAGGCACGTTCTGGATGAAGCCGAGCTGTTGTAAATACTCCGGCGTGATGGAAAGGGCCACGGCATCTCCGAGAGCTTCGTGAAAGCCATCGTTGGCGCTTCCCTGATATAAAAGAGGAAGTGGATTGTATGCCCGCTGATAGAAATTGTGGCCGAGTTCGTGATGGATCGTCGAAAAATCTTCGTCATTGATTTCGATGCACATCTTGATGCGCAGGTCGTCGTGGAAATCGATGCTCCACGCACTCGCATGGCAGACAACATCACGGTCGGCTGGTTTCTTAAACAGCGATCGTTTCCAGAACGTCTCAGGGAGCGGATCGAATCCAAGCGAAACGAAGAACCTTTCACCGATTCGTACCATTTCCACTTCATCGATTTTTTTCGACTTCAAAATCTCCGTCAGGTCGTATCCCATATCGCCCGAAGGCGGAGCAACGAGCTCATAAATGTTGTTCCATTGCTGTGCCCACATGTTGCCCAGGAGGTGAGCCGGAATCAATCCATCTTTCGGAACAAGACTTTCACCATAATGTTTTGTGAGGGACGCTCGTACGTGCGCATGGAGGGCCTCGTACAGCGGTTTCACTTGTTGCCAAAGACGCTCAATTTCCGCAGCGAACTGATCAGGCGGCAAGTCGTAGTTGGACCTCCACATTGCACCGAGGTCGCGATAGCCAAGCTCCTTCGCCCCTTTGTTGGACAATTCTACAAGGCGCGTGTAACGGTCACGCATCGGCGGGGAAATACTATGCCAGCCTTTCCACATCCTGAGCAAGGTATCAGCGTTACGGCTGGTGGCGAGAATCCGGGAAGCCTGGTTGAGGTCAACCACTTTGCCCTGGGGACCGTCCGGGAAAAATTTCCCCTTGCCGTAATCACTTTCGAGGGAGACAGAGATTTGCGTCATCTCTTCCTGTTCGGCGGGATTACCCGGGCCCGGGAGTGAGAGGGAAAGTTTGAGAAGGTTTAGCTGCCGTTCAAGGTCATAGGGAAGCTTCAGGCTGTTGAAGCGAGCTGCGGCTTTTGCAAAATCGACCGTGGCTGCCGTCACCTCTTTCTGCGCATCAGCGGCAAGCGCATCAGTGTCGTCGGTGATAAAGTTACTTTGAATCCACGAGGCGCGGGAGGTTTTGATCCATAGATTCTTTAGTTTCTTTTCAGCCGAGTCGAGAAAAGCCCTTGCCTCGCCAACGGTCGGTTTGGCGGGAGGCTTTTTTGAGCGCTGGGCTTGAGCATTTTGAGAAAAAAGTGAACAACAGAGAATGAAAGCTGTTAGGGAAAACAAGAATGAGGTGCGCATAGGTCACTCGGTTTGTGAAAGGGTTGCCTAAAAAACTTGTTTGAAACAGTGGTGGGTTAGTGCAACTAAAAGCTATGAAAAAGCCTTGATGTGTGCAAGAGTGAAATCGACAGTTTTGACATAGCAGAAAACACTTCGTTTCTAGCGAACAAAGAATCTGTGGCGAATCGAATCAGGAATGATTGTCTTTTTGCCCCACTCCTTCTGGTTTTCGATACAAAGCGAGAGTTGGACGTTGTGAAAGCAAGTGCTATCTTCAAACATGGTCCTTTGGCATAATACTCCCGACGCTTCCCGCATTCCTGAAGTCCCGCTCATGGGGGAGAGAATAAGTCTCTGGATTGGAACATATCCGATCGAGCCCGGACAATCAGTGTGGGTGGAATTCACGGTGAGGAATCACGACGGGAAGGAGCGCCAGGATAAGCAAAGCGCCTCCTGGCATTCAAACGATGAGCCAAGGCATAATTCGTACTGGGTTGCTCACATTGGCCCGTTTGAATCGAAAGATCGGGTGGAGTATGTTGTGTGGGGGAGCATCGGCGATAAGACAGTGTCCGACCCCAACACGTACGAGTTTGAAGTGGTTTGATTCTTTTCTTGAGTCGGCCGAAAAAAAGCCCATGAGATTCACTCACGGGCTTTTGTCTTTTCGGTGTTTGGACGTCGAGCCAACTCACTCAAAGCGATTCGCCCCATCATGTATTGACGAGGCGAGTCGAACGGCTCCGCGGGCAAGACTCGAACTTGCAACCCTCCGGTTACAGCGAATCCAACGCTTTCGCGTTGGGCTGGACTATCTCTTCATCCTACGTTCAGTAGGAGTCGGGCGCTTCTGAGGCTTATTGGTGAGAATCCTCATCCTCTAGTCTCTGCACGTTTCCCGCTACTAATTGGGCTTCTCTTCGCGGGACTTCGCTCAGGATTACCATATCTCTATTCGAGAAAAGGCTTCCCTGAATTCACCCGATGTTTCAATCCCGATTGCTCGGGAGAGCTGCAATTCCAGCATGAAGCTCTCGATGACAATTGGCGCAAACCAGAACACATTTATCGAGTTCCGATTTGACTCGTTTCCACCCTCTCGTATATCCTTTGGCAGAAATGCCGAAATCTTTCTTGCCGTTTTCGAGATGGTGAAACTCGAGTGCATCAACGCATCGGTCATACCCGCAAATTGTACATGTGTTGCCTTTGTACTCTATCGCTTTCCGACGGATTTCTTTGCGCCGCTTCTTGACGGCAGCAATTAAATATTCGCGGCGGTCTACGTACTTACGGGTATCTTTCTTCATCCCTTCTTTACAGCCGGATGCTCCACCATTGAGCTACCGCGGAGTTTAGAGAACAAACGCTCACCAGCGTTTTGGCCGATGAGCGTCATTCTCACGCAAAATATATTCCATATTTGACCGAAAGTCAAATGATCAGATCTCAGAGTCTTCATAATACAATGTGGCGTATTTAGACTTCGGAAGTCCAGTATAACATACCGCAAGACTTCCGAAGTCCGCGTTGCGTTCGTTGATTTTACCTCCAATTCGGACTATATTGAACAAAACGATAACCGAGTAAGCGAGGAGATCTCGATGTTCAAAGGCGGAATGCCAAATATGCAGTCGGTGATGAAGCAGATCCAGCAGATGCAGGAAAAAGTGGCAAAGGTTCAGGCCGAGCTTGAACAGAAAACGGTCACTGCCGAAGCCGGGGGCGGGATGGTGAAAGTGACAGTCAACGGAAAACAACAGATCGTAAAAATCGAAATTGAGAAAGAAGTGGTCAATGCCGAGGAAAAAGACATGCTCGAAGACTTGATTATTGCCGCCGTCAATCAGGGGCTCGAGCGTGCATCAGCGCTGGCAAAAGAAGAAATGCAGAAAGCCACGAGCGGCATGTTGCCGAATATCCCCGGACTCAACCTGCCCGGAATGTAATCGCCTCATGGTCCACACCGCCGAATCGATCGAACAACTCGCAGAACATTTTGCGCAATTGCCTGGCATCGGACGGAAAACCGCCCACCGCCTCGCCCTCTATATTTTACGCATGGACCGCGAAGAGGTCGAGTCGCTCGCCGACGCCCTCGTCAGGGTAAAAGAAAAGGTCCGCTATTGCTCGATTTGCTCGAACATCACGGAATCCGACCCGTGCAGCATTTGTTCAAACCACAGGCGAGACCGTCATTCCATCTGTGTCGTGGAGGAGCCGCAGGATGTCCATGCCATCGAGAAAACCAATGAATTCAAAGGGTTATACCACGTCCTCGGCGGGGCTCTTTCTCCTTTGGACGGCATAGGTCCCGACGACTTGAGGATCAAAGAACTCATTGCGCGCGTTTCCAACGGCCCTTTGGACGAGGTGATTCTTGCCCTCAATCCCAACGTTGAGGGAGAAGCGACAACCCTGTATGTTTCAAAACTCCTGAAACCGTTTGGCGTGAAGGTGACGAGGATCGCCCGCGGACTTCCTGTCGGTTCGGATCTTGAATTTGCGGACGAAGCCACACTCTCCCGGGCTTTCGAGGGAAGAATTGCGGTGTGACAAAAGCGTTAACGTTTTGGTTGCTGGCCGTGGTCTTGCTAACATCGTGTGACGTCTTTTTGACAAGAGACCCGGATCCGCCAAGCGAATCGAGCTCGAGTTACATTCCTCCCGTCATTGACTCACTCGTCTTTGTCAACCTGGCGAACGCTCTCCGAGAAACAAACACACTGAACTATTTGCGAACGTTTGCCGATTCATCATCGTCGGGGCGAAACTTTCGGTTTGAGCCGAGTACACAGGCGCTCTCCCGTTATGGCGGTGTTTTTTCCTCATGGACAAAGCACTCCGAGCAACAGTATTTCGAGAACATGAAGTCGAAACTTCAAACGGGTTCGGCCCCCATTCTCGAATTCCTGACGCTCACACCGCAGAGCAGACAGTCGGATTCCTCCCAATACAACGCGACCTACCGCTTAACGACTCAACACTCGCAGGCAAACGTTGCAAAACAAGTTCGCGGGCAATCTCAGTTTTTTCTCATGACCGACCGTTCGAAGAACTGGGTCATCTGGCGTTGGGTGGACATCGCACAGTCTTCGGCGGATTCGACGTGGAGCGATTTAAAAGGCGGATTTGGTCAATAAGATGAATTCTGAGTCTCTCAACGAATGATCCTCGTCAATGGAAGTTACCGCATAAAGGTCTCGCCTTACCTTGTGAACCTCGTAGGGTTTTCGTAAATTGTTTACGTCGGTTGCGATTTTTGGCAATGAAACGCTTGCCTTCTGAAGGATGCGCCTCAACTTGCAAAGAGTCCCCGTTTCTTCGTCACACATCATCTCAATAGGCTACGACCGAGAAAGCCGTTTACTCGAAATCGAGTACAAAGACGGTAATGTTTATCAATACTTAGATGTCCCAATTGAAGAAAATGAAGCGTTGATGCAGGCTGAATCCCACGGGCGATACATAAATAATCACATTCGCAATCGATATAAGTATTCCAGAATCACTTAGTCGATGCTGCAAATCAAGGCTGAGCGCTTAATCAATTAAACAATTGGAGAATTCATGAAAAAAAATCTGAGATCTCAACGGATAACCTCAATTTGGCTCGACGTAGACACACTCGCGGAACTTCGCAAAAATGTTCCTAAAGGCCGCAGAGGGCAATTCATAAGGGACGCAATTCGAGCAAGGCTGTCAAGACTCAGAACTCATGGAAATGAAGATAAGAAACAGTGAAGCATTTGATCTAACAATTTGAATTGCGATTCGTGTAAAGCTGAAACTGGTCAGATATGAAATCAAAAGACATTAAGGACGCAGCCCCCATTCCGGAGAGCAACCCCTACAAGGACTTTACTGCTAGGTTAAAGTTGTTGATAAGAAAGCATCCGAACCTAATCACAACAACCCTGAGCAACATATTTACTATGCGGCTGATTGGGAACAAAACTCATGGCGATCTTGCGGAAATCGCAATCGCGGAGTTTATTAATCAATACATGTACGATTTCAAATCAATACATGTTGGAAAAGATTTGTTTCGAGCAAAAGAACATGAAGAAGACATAACCATTGTCAACGAGGTCAACAACGAAAAGTTTCCAGTGAGCCTTAAAGCCTACGGCGTAGGTCCATTGCAGCTTTCCACTGACAAGGAATCCAAGATGTTCACTCGTTTGCAGCAAGAAGGTGAAGAAATCTTTGGTGAGGATAATTTAAAAAGAGTTTTGCTTGACCCTGCTTTTTCTGATTTGACGAGATTAAACGTGCTCCCGTTGATTTACGATGAAGATAAGAAACGATGCAACATACTTGTTTTCGACTACGACAAGGCTGTTAGTGAAACCGCCAATATACACCATGAAGATGAGGGCCGAGGCAGGAAACATCCTGTTTATAGGTTTTATAATTCTAAGGGCGGTTATATTTGTGAGGTACGATATGGTGGAGCAACTGCAAACGCTCTCCAACGTGGTTTTTGGACGAACACCAAAAACGCATTGGACTATTTTGATAGCGTTACAAATGGCTGGATTGATTATTCCCACAACACTGTGTTAGTAAGGCTTTTCTCTCACGCATTGGTTTCGACGCAGAAAGGCCACGAAATTGCTCTCGAAAAAATCAAAGAAGACATACAAGAATTAAAAAACGCAAGTGGGTTAACAGCACGATGAGGACAGATGCATTGTTTGATGATATTGTGATAGAAGCGCCCGAAACTGAGGGTGTCAAATACATTGGATCCAAGATGAAACTGCTTCCATTTATCTTGGAATTGGCAAAAAAAACAGACGCGAGAACTGTTCTAGATGGATTCTCTGGAACCACGAGAGTTTCGCAGGCATTGGCCTGTGTCGGCTACAAAGTAGTGGCAAACGACATTGCTGTTTGGTCAGAAGTTTTCGGTCGGTGTTATCTACAGGCAAATCGGGAAAGGAAAGAGTACAACGATCTCATCGGTCATCTCAATTCCGTGAAACCGATTGATGGATGGTTCAGCGAAAAATACGGAGGGTTGTCTAACGCAGGTTCTTCGGTGCAGGAAGATGGTTACAAGAGGATTTGGCAAATCCACAACACGAGGAAACTCGACGCTGTCAGAGAAGAAATAGAGCGATTATCGTTATCTCCTGTAGATAAGTCCGTCGCATTGACAAGTTTGATTCTTGCTCTAGATCGAGTTGATAATACGTTGGGGCACTATGCAGCATACTTACAGAGCTGGTCTCCCCGTTCATATAATAACCTTGTTCTTAAGGTACCGAAAATCGTGTTAAGCGGTGAAAAACACGAGGTAACACGCGAAAACATTTTTCATATTATTAAAAAAAGTGATTTTGATCTCGCGTACTTTGACCCGCCGTATGGTTCAAACAACGACAAGATGCCTCCGTCAAGGGTCAGATACGCGTCTTACTACCACATTTGGACTACGATTTGCCTCAACGATACGCCTGTTCTTTTTGGTAAAGCCAATCGCAGAAAAGACACCTCAGACGTAGTTTCCACGTCCATATTTGAAGAGTTTAGATTGAACGAGAATGGAAAATTCGTCGCTGTAGAGGCAATCAAGCGCCTCATAAGAGAAACAAGAGCAAGATTCATCTTGTTGTCTTACAGTTCCGGAGGAAGAGCGACAGCCGAGGAACTTAACGAAGTGCTTACCGAAACAGGAAGAATAGTTGAAACAATTGAGCTTGATTATCGAAAGAATGTTATGGCCTCTATGAAATGGACAAACGAGTGGTTAAGAGATTCTGAACAACCGAATCGAGAATTCCTTTTCCTGCTTGAAAAGACTTAGCCCGACTTGCGCTTTTTACTTATTGCAATACTTTCATTAGTTTCCCTTATTATTTCCTGTAATCCCTTCGCGCCGGGATTGGACACGAGCGATGACTTGCTCGGCTCGTTTCTCGGAGACCCAACGACTGTCGAAGGAGTTTTTCAGAACATCAAGTACTCCTACACCTTTCGCGATACAAGTATCTACGGACAACTTGTCAACACCGAGTTTACCTTTCTCTATCGCGATTATGACCGTGCCGTGGATGTGACGTGGGGGCGTGACGAGGAGATGAGGACAACGCATTCCCTGTTCCGCAATGTACAGCGAATCGACCTTGTCTGGACAAACATCGTTTCTCAATCATCCGACTCTTCGAACACCCGCGTGAATGTCGTTCGTGGATTCAATCTCAGTGTGACGCTGAACCCTTCGGATGTGGAGCGCGCAGACGGCTATGCAAACCTCTCGCTCGTTCGCCAGAACATGCTCCAACCGTGGCAAATACTTCGCTGGAGGGACGAATCCAATTTCTGAC
>JACPSI010000015.1 GCA_016193365.1 Ignavibacteriales bacterium | reverse complement strand
TTCCCGAAATCGTTCGCCTGAGGGTTGGCATGAGGAGCGCGCACTTCACGGCGGGAATTGAGTACTCCCAATGAGTACACCGTCGCAATGATGGCGGTTTTTGAAGAAGCGATCGCGGGAGCATGAAGTTCCTGACTCCAGAGTTTTTCGATCATGGCGACATAGGCGGCCGCGTACAGAAGATTCATCGCGGGAACTGTAAGACGGTCGATGCGCTCTGCGGCGGATTGCGCGGGCGGAATCGTCGCACGTAGCGAACCTCCGAGGTAAAACCGGCTGTTACTATCGCCAAGCTGATGCTCGATCCATTCCGCGGTTGCGACCTTGATCTGCGCAAGACCTAACGAGCTGTTGTAACCCGACCTGGCAAAAACATAATCCAAGGTTGGTTCGCCGGGTTTCACGTTCATCGATTGTTCGGCAACGACGATACTTGCAAGCAACCGGGGCGAGACGCCAAACTGTGCCGCCGCGGCGTTTAGCTCCCGGCGGTGCTCGCGAAGCATTTCTTCGACGCGGTTCTGCGTTTGAGCAGGGGCTAACACGCAGAAAAGCCACCCGAGCAGCAGGATGGCTTTCCTGAGAGAAGAACTCTTCATTTTAGGAGCATCATCCGCTTGGAGTCGCGGAACTGACTCGTGATGAGGCTGTAAATGTACGTCCCGGACGGGAATGCGCTCAGGTCGACCGTGAACGAATGTCTTCCCGCTCTCGACGTCCCGTTGAACACGTCCAAAAGCTTCTTTCCTAACAGGTCGTACACAGCAAAATGTACGAATTCATCGTGCGGCAACTCATAGCCGATCGAGGTCGACGGGTTGAATGGGTTGGGATAATTTTGATAGAGCGCAAAAAGTTCCGGCACAGCCGGTTTGCTCTCTTCGGCTGCTTTCTCGAGCAAAGCACTATTGGTCCCGGAGCTTTCCGTAATGTAGTAGTCATCGACGATGACGGGATTGGCCTCGACCGCCCGCCCGAGCATCGTTGCTTCGAGATAGACTTGCTTTCCTTCCAACCCCGCCAGGTTTACATCGTATTCGTTGTACATCCCAAACGTATGGTCCTGAGCTTTCGAAAGCTCGGAACAGGGAATCTCCGAAATAGTCTTCAGCACCGTATTGGCGCTTGCATCCAGAATTCGGACGGCGACAAGGGCGTGTGAACCGGCAGTAAGGACGCTTTGGGGCACCAAGAGGTTCTTTCCGTACACGGCAGCGGCAATCGAAAGCTTCTTCGCACCGTCTTCGACAACAAACGGCTCGGAGCACTGCGCCCATTGTACGGCGGACTGCGCACCCTCAATCCACGCGCTCTTGTGGCTCAATGGGACGCCTCCGTAGCTCATCTTCGCGATCTCAAAGGCGATCATGCCCGACGGCGCGAAGGTGGTTTTACCGCCTTCCAATTCTATTTCTTTTGAGGTGGCGGCAAAATCGGTTAACGCGTGTCGGTTCCAACGATACGGCAGCGCCGTTTCATCCGAGCTTGTCTCTGCATCAGAATTTGCCGCTTGCGCAACAACATCACCGGGAAACGCCACAGGAGCCGGCGGTGTATAGAAACCTGTGCCCGTTTTTGTTAGGTTCCAGTCCGATTTCCGCCAGACAACCTTTGAGGTGTTTCCGTCGCTCACGCGCGCAGTCATGTTTGGGTACGTTCCCCCGCTTGAGCCCGAAGCAACCACGGTCGGAGCTGACCAAACGTAGTCGATATAGGTTCCCCTTGTAATCGAGCCGTTATCGCTCCACATGATGGACATATCGAAATTCCCTGTCTTTCCTCCCAACGTGGGCCTGATGTCAGAGTTGTAAGAGTATGAATACGACTGGATAGCATTTTGCCAGACTCCGCCTGAAACAACCACACGCATGCGCGCGTGAACTGAATTGCCGCCTTCAACGACGTTATTCCGACTCGTCCATCCGACAGCGGGAGTGCTTGTAGAAATGATTGTCAAAGAAGGATAACTGTTGCTTTCCCAATCGAGCGGCGACACGCGTTCGTAAGCTCCGTATGAATATGCTCCGTAGCCCTGGCTCGTAACAGTCGTATAACGGATAGATGCTTCCGATTGGTTTTCCCATGCAATGTGGCAGATGTTGTAGGCTTCTGCTATGGAAGGATTCTTGCAATAGACGTTGCTGTTTGGAACAGTTCCAAAATTCCAGTAGCTATTCGTGGTCCAGCGATATTTTACCACGAGAGAGCCTGAAGCGCCGTTGTTGTGATAACGATTGTAGACGATGTAATGGTTGCCGTTGCTCCCGGCAACAACAGGAGTCCAGCTTATGGGATTATAACCCGGCGTGGGCTCGTTCGTAGGAACGGTTTCGATCGATCCGCCGATTTGCCTGAACTGAATCGTCGCATTGGCCGTATTGACCCAGACGATCGCGACAGTTCCTGAGGAGGAGACGGCAATTGACGGATTATGGCTATTGCTCAGTCCATCGCTTACCAGGATTTCGTTCGTCCACGTTGCGCCGTTGGTTGATGTTGAATACCAGATATCCCCGCCGCTTTCGTACACGATGTGATGGATGGTATTGGAGCCTACCACATGCACATCCATCTTGCGCTGGTTGTTGTAGCCGGTGGCATCGCCGTAAGAGGAGGCTTGGTAGGCTTTGTATTTGGCGGTGACGGTGGCGCCCGATTGTTTGAAAACGACCGCCCGCTGATCATATCCTGATTGACCCGATTCGCTCGTCAAATCCACTTTTGCCGGGTCGTAGAACCAAGAGAGTCTGTACTCCACGCCGCTGACGGAGAGAGGATTCACTACGCGGAAAGAGTAGTGCGGATTCTCTGGGTTTTGTGGATCATAAATTTGATTCAAGAACACGCCTTTGTAGGTAGTATCAGGTGCTTCAAGGTTCGTATTAATGGTGAAGGGGGAAGTTTGCTGCTTAAAGGGAGCGTCCATCCCTTGGTTACGATAGCGGTTCTTCTTTGACGTGTCCTTGTAATCCAGGAGCCATGGTTCTTTGAATTCGATGATCCCATTCGTTCCAGGTTGGTCACTAAACTCTGTTCTTAGGACGATTCCTCCCTGAATTGATTTATGTTTAGCCGTGAGAGCATCCGTTGTTTGTGTAATTTGAAACACATTGTGGTTCACAATATTTGTTTGATCGTCATTCCAATTCTTAAACTTTTCCGAAATGCTCGCAACGGTAAATGGACTCGACCCCAGCACCTCTCCCCCTCCTCCGAGTGTCAATTGGTAGAACGATAACGATGTAAATACTCTAGTCTCCCAATTATTTCCCATCCAGTGATCTGCGTTCACATACGTTCCTTGCGCGTCATTGACATCCGAACCATTTTCTCGTTTCGCATAGATATTCACGCTCTTCGGGGTTCCTTCCTTTCCGGCATTAACAGTATTCGATGTGACAGTATCTCCAGGGGCTATAGTGATGACGACCCAAGAAGGATACAAGTGACCTACCTCGCCGTCGGGTGTGACATGTTGCAATCCGTAACCAGGGGCATAATACGCCTTGGTCTGATTATTCTTAATATAGTACCAGACGTAATAGTATGAACCGATTGATGTCACAAGCACGCCGTTTAGATACAAATCTACATACAATTCGGACACCCATTACTGCCCTCCATCGCGCCAACGCTGATCTTCAACCCAAGCGACGGCTGTATAATTTGTCTGCGCCCACCCACTCGAAAGTGTAAGACTCATCCACAGCATCAACTGTTTCATCATAACACCTCCTTGAAAAGGTTGTTGTTAGTTTCGCACACCGCGAGCGACTATCGCTTTGCTTCCAGTAAATCCCACAGCAACGACAACGTTGCCCTTGATCTCTACCCGATACCAGCTTCCTTGATCTAGTCTCAATTGCGAATATTGATACCACGAGCCGTTGTAGTGAAGTAAATCTCCAAACGCTCCGGCAATGAAGAGGTCGTTTGCACGATTTCCTCGAATCGCATAGCTATAAAAGGTTGTAATGATGTTTGCTCCTCCTTTCCACGATGAAAGAGAGTCTGTGCGGTCGGTGAAATAAATACCGTCCCCCACAACGTAGTATTGCTTGCCAGGGTCAAACCAGATTCCTCGTAAACTCCAGGGGAGACCTCCTACGGAGAGTGGAATAACAGTAGTCGAAGAGATTTTCAGCACCATTTTCCCCTCATTGAATTGTCTATTCGATGCCACTGCCAAAATCTCTGTTTGCCCGTTTGCTGTTGATCCCCAAATATCTTGCACATCCAGCGTCGTCCCGCTTGTGAGCTTCTGCCACACGTTGCCATTGTACAAGCTAATAGATCCATTTGTTCCGACGAGATAAAGATTCGAAGCACTTGTTCCCCAAAGTTTTTCCGCCCCCCCTGATCGCTCTGCAACATAAGCAGTCGTCCAACTTTGGCCATTCCAATGAGAGTAAGAACCTGCAATTGAAAATGTCCAAACATCGTTTGATCCAAAAGCAAAAACTGTTCTGATTGGATAATTGCCGATGCTACCTCCGAACGCCTCTGTCGGCACTCTAACTAGTTGCCATCGCTGGCCGTTCCACTTGGCCAGGTTATACGCCGCCGGATCAAACTGACTTGTCGAGTCTTTCAAGTAAATCTCTCCCACTGCATAGGCGAGCGTGTCGTTTATGATCGCAACATCGTTCAACACACTGCTATTGCCATCGCCCAGCGTGTCAATCGTCCAAGTAAAGTTGTGGCTTGTGGTATCAGGGCTGTTATCTTCGGGCGGGATTACGCCAACATCCTTGCAAGAATGATACTGCAACAACGGAAAGAGAACTCCGAGGAGAAAGAGAAGACTGCGGGAGTATCGAACTAGAGGTGTCATGGAGGAAACATGTATTCTTCGTAGAACAGACTGCCAGAGCGATTCATCGCCATCGTATCCGAACCACGCCCCCACAAGACAATCTACAACCAATCGATGACGCTGTCAATGCAAAAAAACGCTTACTTCGGATTCGTGGGCCTCAGGTCAATTTCGCTCATCATGGCACGCTCGGGAAGAACAAGAGCTGCATAGACGGCGTCGGCGACATCCTCGGGTTTAAGGATTTTGTCGGCATTGTCACGCTTCGGCTCCGGCGGTGAAAAACTCGTGTCGACAGAACCCGGACAAACAGTGATGACTCGAATATTGTATTGCCGTTCTTCAAGCATCAAACACTTCGAAAAACCCATCAACGCCCATTTTGTTGCAGCGTATCCGGCTCCGTTCACAAATGCGTTTTTGCCGGCCAGCGATGAAATATTTACGATTGCTCCGGACTTTTGCTTTTCCATGATCGGCAATGCTTTCTGCGTACAAAGAAATAATGCCCGCATGTTCAGGTTCCACATTTCGTCAAAGTCTGCTGCCGTGAGCGATTTTACCGGGGCAAACCGGCCAATCCCCGCATTGTTGATAAGGATATCGAGTCGCTTGTAGTTCTTCGACACTTCCGAAAACAATGTTTCAATGGCGGCCGCGTCAGTAAGATCTGCCTGGATTATTGTCGCTTTGCGCCCGTTCTCCTCAATTTCCATGCGAACTCTTTCCAATTCCTTCAGCGTCCGGGCCGTAAGTATAACGTCCGCTCCTTCGAAGGAAAGCTTCTGCGCAACGGCTCTTCCGATTCCGCGGCCGGAACCCGTAACGAGCGCAACCTGGCCTTTCAGTTTCATACTCTGAGATCTCCGCCTTGTGGCCGAATGATGAGCTCCTCAACCATAACGGACGGTTCCTGAACGGATGTCTCGTAGACGAGCCGCGCAACACTGTCGGAGTCAATCATCCGACTGGCATATTTTTTCCTGTGTTTTTTTTGCCACATGGGCGTCAGGACAGCCCCGGGATACACGTTGATAACCTTAATCCCTGAATCTCGCAACTCGGCACGCAGGACATTCATCATCGCTTCAGCTCCGGATTTCGAGGCCGAATACGCCGCCGATCCGGTATAAATAGTTTTAGCAGCGAAAGAAAGTATGTTGATCACCATTCCGTTCTTTTTTTTCACCATGGCCGGAAGAACCATTTTTGTGGTCATGAAGAACCCTCGAAGGTTCGTCGTTACGACTTCGTCGAATTCCCGCACTGTCGTGGAGAGAAAATCCTTGAAATACGTGACCCCTGCGTTATTGATGAGCACATCGACGGAGCGATGTTTTTTCAGGATGAGGCCGGCGGCTCTTTTGATGGAAGGCTGGTTTTTGACGTCACATCGAACGACTTCGCATGTTCCGCCATGTTCTTCGATGCCGCTCCGGAGGTCTTGCAGTCCACGAATATTTCTGGAGGTCGCCACAACGAAGTCGCCGTTTTCTGCGAACACTTCGGCGAGGCTTCGTCCTATGCCGCTGCTCGCGCCGGTAATCCAGACAACCCTGGAAGCATCAAAATTCAATCTAGAGGTCTTGATGGCGGTCGATGAGAGTGAGGAATTCGCTGCGGGTCTTCACGTCAGTGCGGAATGATCCCAGCATGGCGCTTGTCGTGGCGATAGAGTTCAACTTTTCAACGCCACGCATGATCATACACAGGTGGCGAGCTTCCATCACAACACCGACTCCTTGCGGCTTGAGGCAATCAAACAAGGTGTCGGCGATTTGCTGCGTGAGCCGCTCCTGCACCTGAAGGCGTCGGGAAAACATTTCAACAACCCTCGGGAGCTTGCTCAGGCCGAGGATTCTCCCGTCTGGAACGTAAGCGATGTGACATTTGCCGTAAAAGGGAATCAAATGGTGTTCGCACAGGCTAAAAAAGTCGATGTTCTTCACAATGACCATCTCGCTGTATTTTTCTTTGAAAACAGCGCCGTTGATCAGTTGCTTGACGTCTTGCTGGTGGCCTTTTGTGAGGAATTGATACATTCGTGCGACCCGGGCGGGGGTTTTCACCAAGCCCTCGCGTCCCGGGTTTTCACCGAGTTCCTTCAGGAGGCTTTGAATCAGCTCTTCCGTTCTGGCGTTTCGTTTTTCGTCGCTCATGATGTCTCGCCGCGATATTCGACCGAGTTGTTTTCGGTTTCCCGAAGGCGAATGGAAAAAAGCCTTGCGCCGCGAATTTTGGACTGTAGGATTTCCCAGAAAGCCCGCGCAATGTTTTCCGAAGTCGGGATGGTCCCTTTCAAAAAATCCACGTCATGGTTTAAATGTTTGTGGTCCACTTTTTGGATGATCTCGCTTCTTACGAGCTGCTTGAGGTCCTTCAAATCAATGACGTATCCAGTATCCTGTTCCGGGTTGCCAACAACTGTCACTTCAAGCACATAGTTATGGCCATGTCCGTTCGGGTTGGCGCATTTGTCGAAAAGCTCGACGTTTTGCTCTTCGGTGAGTTTCGGATTGTACAACCGGTGGGACGCACTGAAGGTTTCCCTACGTGTCACGTACACCATAATTCATCGATCTCCGCCAAAGCGTCTGAACCTTTGACTAACATTCATCCACTTCATAGAACTTCCATAACCTCCTGCGTGTGCCCGTCCACCTTCACTTTGCGAAAAATGTTCTGGATTTTTCCTTTTTCGTCGATGACAAATGTCGTCCGCTCAATCCCCATATATTCCCTTCCCATGAAGGATTTTTTCCTCCACACGTCGTACGCTTTCACAACTTCTTTTGATTCATCGCTCAAGAGAGGAAAACTCAAGCCGTACTTGTTTGCAAATTTTTGATGAGAATCAATGTTATCAGCGCTGACCCCGAGGACGACGGCACCCTCCTTCAGAAGTTGCGAATGATTCTTCTGAAACGAGCAGGCCTCTCTCGTACAACCCGGCGTGTCGTCCTTTGGATAGAAATAGAGCACGACTTTCTTGCCCTTGAAATCCTTCAGGCTGAGGGTTTGTCCATCGCCGGAGGGAAGTTTGAATTGCGGAGCAGCATCTCCCACGTTCAACATCGTATTAACTCCCATTCCTGGAATATGATGAGGCAGGAAAACAAGGCGGGCACATGCATCAGCCCTGCCTCGTTCATTAATTTCAAGAAACGGCTTTCGTCACTTCGTCGTAAGGCGGCTCGACGCCGGGGTTTTCTGAGATCCATGAGTACCGAACGATGCCTTCCTTGTCCAGGACGAACACTGCGCGCTTGGAAGCGACGTATCCCTTCAACCCTGAGAAATCCTCGTGGACGCCGCCGTATTGCCTGACGACAGTTTTTGTGTAGTCGGAGAGAATCGGGAACTGAAGGTTGTTCTGAGCAGCGAACGCTTTATTGGAAAACGGAGAATCAACGCTGATGGCGACAACGTGTGCGTTGAGTTCATTAAGTTTCGACATGGAATCTCGAAACGCGCACATTTCCTTTGTGCACACACCAGTAAAAGCTCCGGGGAAAAACACCAGGATAGTCTTCTTTCCTATGAATTCAGAGAGTGAACGCTGATTCTTTTCAGTATCGGGCAGCGTAAACTCGGGTGCTTTTTGACCTACAGTGAGCGGCATGTAATTCCTCCGATTATGGCTGACAGACAACTCTACTTTCCGAGTAGTGTATCACGTTTTCCAGGGAAAGCATTCCCGCAGACGGGAGTCCGTCGTGATGAGTTCACCTTGTTATCGAGAAAGGCGGGTTAGACTTTATTCAGACAGTCCGAGCACACGCCGAAATAGTCCAACCGATGGGAATGGACTACTCCCTGAACGATTGTCTTCACGCGCTCGTTGATGTCCGTCTGGGTCGGCACTTCCAGATCTTTCACCGTCCCACACTCTTCGCAGATGAAATGATAGTGGTCGTGCGTAAAAGCGTCATAGCGCCGCGTGCCTTCTCCGAAATCCAATTCCCGGATTTTTCCCTGGTTTTTCAGGACGTGGAGATTTCGATACACCGTCCCAAGAGAAATCTTCGGAAGGTCGTGCCGGACTCTTTCGTAGATCCATTCGGCATTCGGATGCGATCGCGTACGCCGTAAAGTGACAAAGATTCGTTCCCGTTGCTTGCTTCTTTTTGTTCCTTGAATTTGCTCCATGTTCATTTGCTCCTTTTGAGTGAAAACCACAGAAAAAATATATCGAATAAAGGCAGGAATGTCAACGAACTCGTTCCGCGAAAACTCACGGAGCTCTGCATCCCTCCTGCTTTTGAATTGCTTCCCCTTTTTGCGTATCTTTCCAGTTATTCAGCGCATTTTGGAAGGGTGCGAGAGTGGTTTCGGCCAGAGGCTGATCCGCCTTCGGCGGAGAATCGGCGGTCTCATCAAAGCTGCCATGTTTTGGACGTATGTGCTATGGAGTGATAAACTGGGTAAGAGGTACGTGGGTCCAAGTAGCAGCATTGACGAACGGTTACAGCAACACAATGCAGGGATGAATAAATTTACGAAAGGTGGTCGGCCTTGGATTCTGATGCACCGAGAAGCCTTTAAATCAAGTACTGAAGCAAGGAAAAGAGAGAATTTTCTCAAAAGTGGAGCCGGCAGAAAGTGGCTTGATTTGAACTTCCCCGTCTACAAGCAAAAGAAGTAGAAAACTCATTCTGGAAGGGTGCGAGAGTGGTTAAATCGGCCGGTCTCGAAAACCGGAATAGCCTCC
>JACPSI010000160.1 GCA_016193365.1 Ignavibacteriales bacterium | reverse complement strand
GACTTCATCGGGTAGATATCATCCATGGGAAGGGCACGGGTGCCCTGAGAAAGAGGATTTCCGATTTTTTGAAGACTTACCCGAAAACAAAACTGTTCCGCATGGGAGAGTGGAACGAAGGCGGTGCAGGAGTCACAGTTGTCGAATTTCTCGAATGACCCTTAAAAAAAGAAAGATCCGAAGCCTTCTTGTCGCTAACCGCGGAGAAATCGCGGTACGTATTCTCCGTGCATGCAGCGAACTTGGGATCCGATCCGTTGCGGTTTATTCTGACGTCGACCGCTCATCCCTTCACGTTCGTATGGCAGATTATGCCTACGCCCTGCACGGAACCACAGCCACCGAAACCTACCTGGAACAAGAGAAGTTGATCGAGATCGCCCGCCAAGCGAATGTCGATGCAATTCATCCCGGATACGGATTTCTTTCAGAAAACTCCAACTTTGCTGACAGAGTAGAAAAAGAAGGATTCATTTTTGTCGGCCCGCCATCTGCTGCGATTAGGCTTTTAGGCGATAAAACAAAAGCGAGAAGGTTGGCGCGAGAACTCGGAATTCCAACGGTGGCCGGAACCCCGGAAGCAATTGATAATGACATGAAGGCCCTCGAGCTTGCTGACGAAATCGGATTTCCGCTGCTCCTGAAGGCGGCAGCCGGTGGCGGAGGGAAAGGAATGAGGGTTGTCCGAAAGAAGGAAGAGTTTGCCGGATTCTTGCACACGGCACGCTCTGAGGCACGAAGCGCGTTTGGAGACGATAGGGTGTACGTTGAAAAATACATGGACAAGCCGAGGCACCTCGAAATTCAGCTTTTGGCCGACAATCACGGGAATATCATATCCCTTGGCGAACGGGAATGTTCCATACAACGGAGACACCAGAAAGTCATTGAAGAATCGCCGTCCATGGCTGTGACAGAACCGATGAGAAAACAAATGAGTGAGGCTGCGATCGCCTTTGCACGGCACGCAGGTTACAAGAACGCCGGCACTGTTGAGTTTCTCGTTGACGAAGCACGCAAATTCTACTTTCTTGAGGTAAATACCCGGTTACAGGTGGAACATCCAGTGACTGAGCTCCGCACGGGAATAGATATCGTAAAAGAACAGTTGTCCATAGCCGAAGGAAACCGATTATCCCTTGCACAGGATGAGATTCAGAATCGGGGACATGCGCTCGAATGCAGAATCTACGCTGAAGACCCCGCCCACGACTTTTTTCCCTCGACTGGAGTGCTGCATCGATATCGACTGTCACAAGGTCCCCAGGTTCGACTCGATAACGGGTCTGAAGAAGGCGGGGAGGTGAGCGTGTATTTCGACCCGTTGCTTTGCAAGGTCGTTACGTGGGGGAACACTCGGAACGATGCCATCGGCACGATGAAGAGGTCGCTCCACGAATCTGAGATTCAGGGTATTCAGACGACAATTCCGTTTTGCCTTTTTGTCCTGGACCATAAAGAGTTCGTCGACGGGAATTACACAACGAAGTTTGTTGAAGAACATTTTGAGTCAGGCTTCCTCAGGTCAAATGAGGCGGATGAGCTTATGGCAGCCGCCGTTGGGGCATTGTTGATTCGGCTGAAAGCAATAACGAACGCGGGAAGCGGCCGAACTTTTTCAAAGAATGGTTCTCAGTGGAAAAAACTCCGAACGGAAACGTACCGCTCCTAGCGGACGAATATCTCATCAGCTGCAACGGTTCGCTGTTCCGCGCCCAGCTTTCGCAAAATGCAGACCTGAGAGTGAATGGACGACAGCTTTCGCATGACCTCCGAGCAGGTGGGGGAGGCTTTTTTTCCTTACTCCTCGACAAGAGATCGTTTTCACTTTTCGTGGAACAATCCACAGATGAAGAATGTCTCATCTCCGTTAATGGCCACGTGTATCGCGTGACAATTGAAGATCGAAGGTCTCAGATACGCAAGGCCAGTTTGACACATCAAGGTAAGCTTTCCGCGCAAGAAACCTTGCGAGCCCCCATGCCGGGACTTGTTGTAAATGTCGAGGTGAAAGAGGGTACAAGGGTGACCGCAGGGCAGGGGCTTGTCGTTCTTGAAGCGATGAAAATGGAAAATGAAATCAAGGCGTCATCCTCCGGTACGGTGAGGGCAATTCATGTTTCTCCCGGCAGAGTCGTTGAAAAAGGGGAACCGCTGATTTCTCTCGAGCACAATTGATTTTTGCAGAAGAAATGCATAGAATGACGCGAGTCGTTGCCGCCTCGATGAAACAATTCCCAAGATTTTTCTTCTTTTCAGTTATCTCACTACAAGTCGTCCTCTCCGGCGGGTTTCAGCTGAATGAACATGGTGCCAGAGGAGTTGGCATGGGAGGCGCTTATGTGGCTCGTCCTTTTGATGTTTCTGCAATCTTCATCAATCCAGCGGGCCTCTCTTACTTGAAGGAATTTCAGTTCTACGGCGGCACAACCATTATTGCTCCAAGCTCGCGATTCCGCGGCCATTTCCCCGACAATCCAGTTTCCGAAGTTAAAATGAAACAGAATCTGTTTTTTCCCTCGAATGCGTATTTCAGCTACACGACAGCGGAGGGATTTTCTGTCGGGGTTGGTTTTTTCAATATGTACGGCCTTGGAACCGAATGGCCTGATGGTTGGGCAGGAAGAGCGTTAAGCGAGAAGGTGGATCTCAAAACGTATTTCATCAACCCCTCTCTCTCTGTCCGGCTGGGAGAAATGTTTTCTGTCGGCGTTGGTTTCAGCTACATACCGGCGACTGCATTGATCGTTCGTAGTATTAAGACCGGTTTCTCGGATTCAACAGGTGCTCCCATTGAGCCCCGGATTAGTCTGGAAGGGTCTGGAAATGGATATGGCTGGAATGTGGGTATTCTCGCGATGCCAACAGACGACCTCAGTGTTGGTTTTTCTTATCGTTCAACATCGAAACTCGATTTTGATGGAAATGCAACATTTCAAAGAGTTCCGTCTTCCTTGAGAACGACGTTCCCGGACGGGCCCGGCAAGACAAGCATCGAAACACCTGCAACGTTCTTTCTGGGCGCAGCATATAACATCATGGAGAATCTCACGATCGAGGCGGATTATCAATTTGTAGGGTGGTCGACATTTGACCAATTGAAATTCAACCTTGCGAACGGAATAAACGGCCAGACGGAGGTTGCGGCCAACAGGAATTATCAGAACACGTACCTGCTTCGATTCGGAGTGGAGTATAGGATGGAAGAATTGATCTTGCGGGGGGGATATATTTTCGACAAAACTCCAGTACCCGATGGCTATGTGGAGCCCTCCCTCCCTGATGCTAACCGCCACGACTTTACCGGCGGAGTTGGCTACAAATTTTCGGCGAACCTCAGTATCGATGCAAGCTATATGTTCGTCCGGTTTGCACAAAGGACAGAATCGCAGAGCATTCCGGAGTTCGGATTCAACGGAACCTACAATAGTTTTGCTCACCTTTTTTCTGTCAGTTTCGCATATGCTTTTGAATAATCGGATTACGGTCAAGAGGACGAGCAGCTGCGTTATTTATCTTTCTCTCGTCTTAATCGGCTGTGAGGACAGTCAGCCTATTGTGGACATTGGAACAACGGGAAATGTCAACTTCAGCTCGTATGTTGCCATTGGGAACAGTTTTACTGCTGGAATTCAATCCAATGCGCTCTTCTCTTCGGGGCAAAAATACAGCTATCCTATTCTGATTGCCGAACAGGCAAGGCGTGCAGGGGCGTCCCTTTCATTTACTCAGCCCTTGTTAGTCGACCCGGGAATAGGAGGGAGGATGAGGATCTCGAAACTTTTGCCATTAACGATTGTCAGTGATCCCTTCGGCGATCCGACGAGCCCGGCCATCTATGTCGACCCAACGTTGCCGGCGAACGGCTACAACAATCTGGGTATCCCCTATGCGAGAGTCTATAACGCCCTAACCGGACAAAACGATGTTCTCGATACTCTGAACAGCTCTACGAAGAGTTTTTCTCCATCCTACGGTCAAATTCCGTTCTTTCACATCGTTTTAAGAAATACGAATGGCAGTCAACCAGGAAATACTGGAAGTGTTTTCCAACAGGCCAAAAAACTGAACCCCACCATTATGACGGTTTGGTTCGGCAATAATGACATTCTGGGCTACTCGACTTCGGGCGGCATTATGCCATACACTCCCACGCCGAGCTTCATGGCTGCTTATGGTGCAATGATTGACAGTCTCCGTAGCACAGGGGCAAAGCTGGTTCTCGGGACAATACCGAATGTCACCGCAATTCCGTTGTTCACTACGCTGAAATGGTTTATTCCCGATCCGGATGATCCGTCGAAACCTTTTGCGAATACGTTCATCCCTCTGTACGCGGAAAAAAGTGATGGCACAAATGGTTACTTGAGTGCAAAAGATCTGGTTTTACTGACAGGAGCTGATTCCTTACTTTCCGGATATGGCCTGCCACTCTTCACGGGTCTTCCCAATGCCGGACAGCCTTTGGGCAATCAGTTTGTCCTGGATTCGGCTGAAATCGCCATCTCGCAAAGTGTTACGGAAGCATACAACAATGTCATTAGGTCAAAAGAGGATGCTGGAAACATCGCTGTAGTAGATTTCTATTCTATCTTCAACGACATCGCACAGAATGGAAAGGTCGTTTCAGGACAAATCTTCACGACTGCCTATGTGAGTGGCGGGATATTCACTTTGGACGGAGTCCATCCGACGAGTCAGGCTCAGGGATTCATTGCAAACGAGTTCGTACGGGCGATCAACTCAAAATGGGGAGCATCGATCCCATTTGTCGATATCCTCAACTTGCCGGGTTTGCCGGTGCCACTCACAAAACTTTCAAGGCCAATTACGCTCGCCGATATTCCAAGTACCCAAATCCGAGCCGCCATGAAAGTTTGGCAATAACTCTTGTTTTGTCTGCAAACTTGAAGCCCACTATGTCAGACATGATGTGGTGGGATTTTAGTTTAGATCCATTGCTGTAACCTAAATCGATCACTGGACTACAATCCCATCATCTGAGAAAACAATGAAGCATGTTGAACCTGTTGTAGATATCAATCTTGCGCTCCAACATGGGCTGACGGAAGAAGAGTACGAGAGGATACTCACTATTCTTTGCCGCACGCCAACGTACACAGAGCTCGGCATCTACAGTGTTATGTGGAGTGAACATTGCAGCTATAAGAATTCCATAGCACTTCTCAAGACGTTGCCTCGTAGCGGAGGCAAGCTTCTCGTGTCGGCCGGTGAGGAGAATGCAGGTCTCGTAGATATAGGTGACGGGCTTGCTGTGGCATTCAAAATTGAAAGCCACAATCACCCGTCGGCTGTCGAGCCTTACCAGGGAGCAGCGACTGGGGTAGGCGGGATTCTTCGTGACATATTCTCCATGGGCGCACGACCGATTGCCCTGTTAAACTCACTTCGGTTTGGAAAACTGGAAGATCAGCGATCCCAATATCTCTTCAAGCGAGTTGTCAAAGGAATAGCGGATTATGGCAACAGCTTCGGTGTTCCAACCGTTGCTGGTGAAGTGTATTTTGAGGGTTGTTATCAGGACAATCCTCTTGTGAATGCGATGGCTGTTGGAATTGTCGAGCATGCAAAAGTCGCCAGGGCAGTCGCCAAAGAGAGCGGAAACAGCGTTATGCTCATTGGTTCATCCACAGGCAGAGACGGAATTCACGGCGCGACATTCGCATCGGAGGAAATATCTGAGGAGTCTGAATCAAGGCGGCCGTCTGTTCAAGTTGGAGACCCCTTCGTAGAGAAGCTTCTGCTCGAGGCTACGTTGGAGGCAGTTCAGACCGGATATATCGTTGGTGTCCAGGATATGGGAGCTGCAGGGATAACGTGCTCCACCACTGAAATGAGCGCCAAAGGTGACTCAGGAATGAAAATAGACTTGGACAGAGTCCCGTTGAGGGAAACTGGAATGAGTGCGTACGAGATCATGTTGTCAGAATCGCAGGAGCGAATGCTTTTTATAGTCAAGAAAGGACACGAAAGGGACGTTCGAATCATCTTTGATAAATGGGATTTACATGCAGTCGTTATTGGAGAAGTTCAAGAAGGGAGACTTGTTGAAGTTTTCTACGAGGGCGAAAAAGTTGCCTCTGTTCCTGCAAGATCACTTGTGCTTGGGGGAGACGCACCTGTCTATACTCGTGAGGCAAAGGAGCCACGATATCTCCAGGAGGTGAGAGCCTATGACGTCCGATCTCTGAGTGAGCCGCACGATTATAATGACATGCTCCTGAAAATTCTCGGCAGTCCAACTATTGCCAGCAAGCGATGGGTTTTTCAACAATACGACACGATGGTGAGAACCAATACTGTGGTGAACGCGGGGCAAGATGCCGCTGTTGTGAGAATCAAGGGAACGAAAAAAGCATTGGGGATGAAGACGGACTGTAATTCAAGATTCGTTTATTTGAACCCAAGGCGTGGAGCACAGATTGCTGTAGCGGAGGCTGCTCGGAATGTCGCCTGCGTGGGCGCCCGGCCCATTGCAATAACGAATTGTCTCAATTTCGGCAATCCATACGACCCTGAGGTCTACTGGCAATTCAGGGAATCCGTGCTCGGAATTGGCGAGGCCTGCCGGTCACTTGGAACTCCGGTTACCGGAGGAAATGTCAGCTTTTACAACGAGGGGCCGAATGCGGCTATTTTTCCGACACCTGTCATCGGGATGCTTGGTCTGCTGGAAGATGTCGATTTGACAACGAGTTCGGCATTCAAGGCGCCGGGAGATGTTGTTCTTCTTCTCGGTTACGACAAATATGAGATTGGCGGGTCAGAGTATCTCTGCATGCGGACGGGAAAGGTTCTCGGGGATGCTCCGGAGATCAATCTTGAGGCGGAGAAGAGACTTCAAGATCTTTGCCTGGCATTGATCGGGAATCGCCTCATCAATAGCGCACATGACGTTTCCGAAGGAGGCTTGTCCGTTGCACTCGTCGAATCTATAATCGGCGCCGGGGAGGGTTTGGGTGTTGAAATCCATCTCAGTAAAGATCCCGGAATGAGACCTGACTTTCAGCTTTTTAGTGAAGGTCAGTCAAGGATTATTGTAAGCGCACATCCCGACAACGTGAAGAGAATTCTCACGATGGCAGCCGAGCGTAAGATTCCAGCGATGAAAATCGGAAGTGTGAATGAAACTGATGTAATTAAGATCGCTTCATGGATTGAGCTTGAAAGGTCGATGATGAGCAGAGAATACGAAGAGGCGATCGGAAGGGCGATTGGTGATACCCATGTCACAGTGCGCTAAAATGGTAATCGTAACTTGACATAATATATATTATATTACAAAATGTCGAGTTACGCCTCGGCTGTGATGACACGTAACGCTCCTGGATTCAGCTCGATGTTGACCTCCCTGACATATCCCTCATGAACCTCTCCGTCTGCATGCAATCGGACAGGTGCGGCAGTTCTGACCCTGACATTCCTTGCCTTGAAGTAGTGGACTTCAGAGAGCTCTGCATGCTTTCCTGCGAGAACAGCTCTCACGACGGAGAGAATGCGCCGAAGAGGTAATTTTCCGATGACGCACACATCGAAGACCCCGTCGGTCGGGTTTGCTTCTGGAGCGATCCTGAAACCTCCACCTTCACGCTCACCATTAGCGACACACACGAGAAAACATTCCTTATTTACTCCATGTCCTGATTCATCATCAATCTGAAAGTTCACTGTCCTGAACGTCATGAGCGCCCCGGCGAGTCCAGCCAAGTATAACGGAAGACCCTTTAGTAAAGGAATTCGATGGGCCTCATAAGCCACTGATGCATCGAAGCCTATGCCGAGAGTGTTCACAAAGTGGGTTATCTCAGGTGACGAGTCAGTTCTTACTCTGCCAACGTCGAATTTTTTCACGCGGCCCCTCAGAATTGCCTCACAAGCCGTTTCACGGTCACGGGGCATTGCCAACAAACTGGCAAAGTCGTTTCCGGAGCCGTTTGGAATAACTGAGAAAGCCGCCTTTGAGCCAATGACACCGTTTGCGACCCTGTTGACCGTTCCATCCCCGCCAACAGCCGCAACGACGTCATACTCCGCCGCAAATTCTCTTGCAGCCTCTGTCGCGTGATTGGCTGACCTTGATTCCTGGATTGACGCCTCAACGCCCTTCGAACGGAAGATCCGACGAAGGTGATCAATGGTTTCGCCTATACGTCCGCCTCCCGCTGCCGGGTTCACAACGCAACCAATGCGTTCAAACATCAATCGATCCTGTGAAGAGAACAGTCGCCGGACCAGAAAGCTTTACGTCACCGTAACCTTTCCTGTTTCTTGAAAAATGGACTTGAAGTTCCACGCCGCTCTTTGGGACGATGTTTATGGGAGAGCTGATGCGCCATATTCTGCTGGCGATGATCGCAGAGGCAACCGAACCTGTCCCGCAAGCTAGAGTTTCATCTTCGACTCCGCGCTCATATGTTCTGATTTTCAACTGCTTAGCATCAAGTCTTTCAACAAAATTAACGTTGGTTCCCTCCGGACTGAATTGTCGGTCGTGGCGTATCTTTCTTCCCAGCATGGCTACGTTAACAGTTTCTATTTTCTTCGTGGGGATAACCACATGTGGAGATCCAGTATTGACATAATGTGCCCTGATTCGCCTGCGGCCAAGCCGGAGCATCAGGTTGAGCTTGAGGTCCTCCGGACTCTTCATCGAGAGAGAAACCAACCCGTTCACGACTTTAGCTGAATATATAAAACCCAGGGCGTCAAATTGCTGCTCGCGTCCTGCTATCGAGTGGAGAAACGCATATTGCGCCATGCATCGTCCGCCGTTGCCACACATACCGCCATGACTGCCGTCGGAGTTGTAGTAGGCCATATGATAGCTTGCATTCATGCTTCGTTCGAGTAAGAGAAGACCATCTGCGCCTATTCCCCACCTCCTATCGCAAAGCTTTTTTGCAAGTTGAGAGGGTTCCTTGATCGTCCCAGAGCGATTATCAATGACTACAAAATCGTTTCCGGCTCCGCTCATTTTCGTGAAATCGAGTTTCATTGATGCTTAAGATGAGGTCTAAATTACAACGAAATAACTTATTCAAAAACAAGTTTTTACTTAGTCATTAAAGAAAAAAAGCCTTCAACAACGAAGGCTTTCTTGTGGAGGTGCGGGGAGTCGAACCCCGGTCCGAAGAGGAGACTATCAAGACGTCTACATACATATCCTGCCTTTTGAATTCGCAAGTGGCAACTCCGGCAAGCTGGATTAACCCCCTGCTATCTCAGGAGTGTCCGCTTTCGGCGGCTTCACAGGATCCCCCTCAGAACAGAACCCTGCTATCCCATCTAGGCGACGTTCTTGATGCTCCCGGTGGGCAAAAAACATCAGAACGGGTTGCTTAATTTATGTTAAGCAGCCAGTGCGTAGTTGTAGTCAGCACTTCAGATTTACCGCTTCTTTATCGTGGACACGGAGACCACGGTATGCAGTCCTGAATTTCCCCATCCCCGTCGAAGCCACATCACCCCCTCACTCCTAAGATACGAAGCTCAGGCGAGTGAAACAAATCCGACTGAAACAGGTTCAGCCCAACTCTGTTTCTGCCGGGTAATTCCTCCGGAGCTCCTTCGTGAGGTACTTGAATGCTTCTTCAGGTGAATCGGCATAAGTAAATAATCGAAGGTCGCTTGGGCCTATGACTCCAAAGTCAACCATGCGGCTGAAGTTGATGACATCCCGCCAATAAGAGGACCCGTAGAGCACAACAGTTATTCTCTTCTTGATCTTGTTCGTCTGAAGGAGAGTCAGAACCTCCATAAGTTCATCCAGCGTACCGAACCCGCCGGGGAACATGATGAGCGCTTTTGCAAGATAGACGAACCAGAATTTTCGCATGAAGAAGTAATGAAAATCGAAGTTGAGGTCTTTCGAAATGTACGGGTTGGCAAATTGTTCAAATGGCAGGCTGATGTTCAATCCGACAGACTTCCCCCCTTCCAGGTATGCTCCCTTGTTTGCCGCTTCCATGATTCCCGGCCCCCCGCCTGAACAGATGACGAAACGATTATGCTGGCGGAGTCGTTTTGACCATTTTGTCAGCAATTTAGACAATTCAACTGCCTCCTCGTAGTAACGTGACATCGCCAAAACAGTTGCTGCATCCTCGAGGTTTCTTTTTTCGTTTGCAGATAACCTTTTCTTTTTTCTATGCTTAGCCTTCAGTGCTTGATAATCCTTCATTGCATCCCGTCTGGATTTTATTCTGGCCGAGCCAAAGAAAACGATCGTGTCCTTGATCCCAAGGAATCTAAACCTGGTCATCGGTTCGAGAAACTCCGAAAGTATGCGAAGCGGCCGTGCTCCGGGAGAATTCAGGAAGTCAAGATTCCTATAAGCTTTTTCAGCCTTTGAAAGTGGGCGAGGCAAGATTATCAGGGGAAAAGGATGGCCAGTCCGACTTAGGGTAACTTCTCGACAACCATGTCGGCAACTCGTTCAAGGTATAAGCTATCTGTCTCATCGAAGGATCCAACCGATGAGCTGTCAACATCGAGAACGCCAAGGACTTCACCATTACGCATAAGAGGAATGACAATTTCAGATTTTGAATCAGGGTCACAGTAGATATGGCCGGGAAATTTGGCGACGTCAGGCACAATGACCGTGCGCTTATTTTTGGCGGCAGTCCCGCACACGCCCTTTCCCATTTGAATCCTCACACACGCCGGCTTGCCTTGAAACGGGCCGAGGACCAGATCCCCTGATTTCACAAGGTAAAAACCCACCCATGAAGCCTCATCCTTGAGTGCAAGCTTCAGTGCGGCCGATACATTCGCAAGGTTGGCAATGAAATCCGACTCCTCCTTAATGAGAGACTCGATCTGCGGAACAATTTCCTCGTAGCGGGCACCCCTGTCTAACGATTTAGTCGAAATCAAACTTTCCATCTTCAAACAAAACAGAGGATTAGATCAATTTTTGTGATCGCAATTCTACCATCGTTTGATCCCCGGATAACTCCATGGTTGTATTCTCATGCGATGTCTTGAGGAAGCCTATGCCGATGACGGTGCCTACCGTCGATGAATAGACAGCGCTGGTCACAACGCCCACCTCGTGTCCCTTCTGCAAAACGGGAGCAGGAAGCTGGCGGGGCAATTTAGACAGCGTGAACAATTGCAGGTGCCGTTGCACTTTGTCGTACGTGTCCAGTCGGGCTATTACTTCCTGGCCAATGTAACACCCCTTTTTGAAATCGACCAGGTGAATGAGGTTGACCTCGTGCGGGTTCACGTTTTCGTTGATCTCATTTGGAGAACCGGGTATGCCATTGAATATTCGTTGTTCTTCAAGATCCTGTTCTGTCCCGTAGCGAAAACTATTAAGAGTCACATCAAAACTCATAACAATTCGGGTCCAGACAACCGATCCCCAGTTTTCTTTAACTTCATAGATTAGAGACGAATGAGAGCGGGCTAATTCTTTTTTTGCAAACGAATTATCCCCCGTCAAAAGAAGTTGTTTAAAGGATGTCCTGACAGATGAGACGCTCACATCCTCCATGATAATAAATTTATTAATCCAGCGAATAATGTTGCTTTCATCGGTTGAAGAGCCGGCAAGCAGAAGCTCATCATGAGCCAGGCGGATCACGGAAACGACTTCCACAATCCTTCCTTTTTCGTTCGTGAGAATTGTTTGGGTTGATGCTCCGACCTTGAGCTTGAGTATATCGTTCGTGGAAATGCGGTGGAGGAAATCCAGGGCATCGTGCCCCTTGAGCGATAAGAGAACCCGGTCGGAAATATCGAACAACAACGGCTGTTCTCTCTGAATCTCTCCGATGGAAGCCGGGCCTGTTTGAAGATCCATGCTCATTTCTTTAATCGCAGAAGCGTAATTTCAGCCGGCGCGTGAAATCGCACAGGCGCGAGGGTAAAACCCAGTCCGTTGGTGACACTGACGACCAAATCACCGGTTTTGTACATTCCGCTGAGGTATCGTGTTTCAAACGACGCCGGGGCGACAAGAAAAACACCCGGTATCCCGAAAGCAATTCCTCCGCCATGCGTATGGCCGGCCAGAAACAAGTTGTATCCCTTCTGACGCGCGTACTCAACGAGAGGCTCGGCCGGTTGATGACACAGCATAATCTTGTATGTTCCGTTATTCCCGTTGGTTGCTCTTGCGAGTGTGATTTCATCCGGGCGACGACGGTAGGTGTACGTTATGCCGGTAATTTCCAGCTTTCCCTTTTCCGTCTGAGCGACGAGGCTTGAATCGTCAACGACCCTAAGGCCGTTCATTGTGAGTGCATCTACAACCCGCTTTTGATTTGAAAAAATGTCATGGTCGCCCACCGCTGCATAGGTTCCGTATCGCGACCGGAGTTTTCCAAGAATCTCGGCTGTCGATTCAATGTATTTCTCCCCGGACGTTATCACATCTCCCGCAAAGAAGATGATGTCCGGCTCGAGTGCGTTCACACGTTCTACAAAGTCCGATAATCGACGGGGCGTTGTCCTGCCGTCACCTTGTGTGTCAGAAATCAATGCAATCCGCATTCCGTCCAGGTTGCTGAATTGAGACGGTAAGAGTATCACTTTTTCGCTCATCCGGATACCCCACGTGTTCGCAATGACGGTTATGAGAGAATAGACGGCGACAAAAGCGACCGCCCCCACAGTGAACTTTGCTTCTTTCTCTCTCCACGAATCTCGATGGCCTTTGTAATAGCTCCGCATCAGAAGTTTTGGTATGTCCGCCAAAAGGAAAACAAGGAACAACTGAACGTTGATAATAAGTCCTATCCAGAATGGATAGACCACTAAAGCGTCCAACAGGCGATTCTCTCCTGTGAATGCTGACGTCGCAGCACGACCGCCCACAAGGAACAGAACCACGAAACTTACTGG
>JACPSI010000014.1 GCA_016193365.1 Ignavibacteriales bacterium | reverse complement strand
TTAAAAATGACCTTCAGCCCCGGATGCGCTTCCGCCGCATTCTTCACATCCGCGTTCATCTGGACACGCCACGGCTCGCCGAGGTTACACTGACTCATGCCAATCGTCCATGTTGGCTTCTGAGCCCACACGTGGACCATTATTGCCGACAAGAGGTAAAACTCAATCATCATGGAATAAAGTTTCTTCATTCGGAGTCCTTCACTATTTTTCTCAAGGTTTTTTGTGTATCTGCAAAGCAACAGCTGTGATGATAATGAGGCCGGACATCATCAGCCTGATTTCTTCACCGACCGCATTGATGCTCAATATTTTTTCCAAATATCCGATAATGAGAATCCCGAGCACGGTGAGCCCAATTGTCCCGTTCCCGCCGCGTAAACTTGTACCTCCTATCACGACCATCGCTATCGCGCTCAACTCGTAGCCAACTCCTCCCTCAGAATCACCCTGAAGTTCCTGGGCCGCCTGGCCGATGCCCGCAACTGCACTAAAGAGGCCGCTCAAGCCGTATGCGACGACCTTCGATGCGCTCACAGGAATCCCCGAATACCACGCAGCCTCTTCATTGCCCCCGATAGCGTACAGACGTCTGCCCCAAACAGTCCGGGAAAGCAAGATCCAGCAGAATACGACACACAAACCGAGAATTAATGTCACCGTCGCAATGTTGTCCCCGAGCATCCGTGCGTTGAGGGTCTCAAAGAAGGAGGGGATTTCGACGTAGTGATAGCTCCCGTCCGGTCTCTGCAGAGCAGTGGAGATTTTTTGGCCGCCCGAAACGAACTTGGCTACACCTCTCGCAAAGACCATCATCGCGAGAGTTACAATGAAAGGTTGGACTTTGAGCTTCGATATTATCCCGCCCGATAGTACGCCACACAGGGCTCCCGTGCCAAGGGTTGCCGTGACCGCAAAAAATGCCGGCCATTCCTGATGAATTGAAAGGAGGGAGAAGACGACCGCTGAAAGAGCCATCACGCTTCCTACGGAGAGATCGATACCGCCCGAAATGATCACCAGCGTCATGCCGCAGGCCAGAACGCCAAATACTGAAATCTGGCGCAGCATATCGCGGTGAGTTTCCCACTTAAGAAACGCTCCATCGGCATTGAATACCACGCCGACGGTAAAAACAAGAAGCAACGACAGTCCTCCCCGCGCCAGAGGATCACGGAGAAATGAATAAGCTGCGGGCAGGAGGTTACGACCCGACGCCACAGAAACTGACTTTCAGACCGAGTTCGTTCATTGCGGCCGCCCTGACGAACATCCCGTATTCAGCACTTTTATAATCCGGTGCATACACAACGTGGATATGATTCGATTTATGTCGGGCCATCATTTGGTCCCGCGTCACGCCTTTGATCACAGCATGCATGATGGGCCACTGAGGCGTCGTCACTCTCCAACGCTCCTGAGTTTCCGAGTCCGGCAGCTTCACGACCTCGGCAATGCCGGTATCATAGTTCAGCCTTTCTTCGGCAACAAACACGCGGCTCCATACGACAAACCCCGGTTTGCTGATTCCCTTCAATGTGCCGCCGCCCAGCCTGAAGTACATCGGAGGCTGACGCTCGCTTGTTGCACCACGATATCCGTCGATAAAATGTGCCGGCGGCGCAGCGCCCGAAATCTCAAACACCCAGACAAAATCATCAACCCCTTCTCCTTTATAATGCCTGCCCCAGCGCAGATCGTGCAACGTATTTTCTGGGGGAAAACCCAGCCTCCTCCAGAGTCGATATGTCACAAGCCCATCCAAACCCGCACATTCATCGACCTCGTTAAAATGTGGCACCGCCTCGCCCGGGAATAATTCTCTACCGTTGGATTGGGCGCTTACCCGAGGCCTTTCTCTATTATTAAGAATCCCCTCGGCAAGGTCCGACGCGGGCGTAAGGTCTTTCAGTCCCTGTTGATATTGAATACCGATTGCCGCGCAGCCGAATTCATCGGCGAGACGAACGGCAGCCACATACATTTTGCATTGCTCGAGCACTTGTCGTTCCGTAAGCTCCGTCTCTTCGTCACGGCCAAACGTGAATTTCAATCCTTTATACACGAGCCATTCGAAAACAGTTTTTGCTTCCTGGTCAGCGATCGTTTGCATTTTGGCGTATAACGTAGACTGGCTCAGGCGCTCTTTGAAAACTCCCGTCCGATGGAGAAGCTCATCCGGTATAATAGCATTGTACATTCCCATGCAGCCTTCATCAAAAACTCCGACGATCGCTTTGCTCCTTCTAAATTCCTGAGCAAAGCTTTTACCGATTTTTTCGGCCTTTGCCGGTATTTTTGCGCGTTTGTATGGAACGACATGCGATGCATTATGCTTCACGGTCCCGGTTTTTAGCCATGCCTTGAGTCCCTTTATAAAGAACTCATCTGTAAAATCCTCACTCCACAATGAAGAATATCGTACACCGGCTTTGGTGAGCGATGCGTTCAGATTGAGCAGTCCGACAAGTCCAGGCCATGTACCGCTCCAATTTGCCACTGTCAGAATAGGACCTTTATGAGTGAACAACCCTGGCAAAACATGATGGCTGTACTGCCAGACTGCTTCGGCAACAATTAGCGGCGCGGTGCTCGGAATCGACTTAAAGACCTCAATCCCGTACGACTGGCTGTCGATGAAACCGTGTTTCTTTTGTTCATTGTAAGCATGGGCGCGCCTGACCGTGGCACCAAGTTCTGATAAGGCTTCGCCGATCTTTTTTTCCATACCGGCTTGTGCAGCTTCACAGTTTTGATTCGCCGCAAGCCGAAGGTCTCCGTTTGCAACGAGGTAGACCGTTTTCATATTCTCTCCGAAACTTGGTTGACAATTCTCACGATACAAATACTTCAAAGCCGGCGTTACACATTGCACCCATGGGAGATTGAAACGGTAGAATCATCCAGATTCTCATTCTCGCAAAACAAGAGCTTGAGAAGTTTTTCTTCTTGCGAAAAATCCGGGATGACAACATCCGCACCCGCTTTGACAAGTCTGGAACGTTTCGTCGCATTCAAGCCGTACCGCCGTACCTCATCGGACGCGACACCGACCGCAATTCCTCCATAGCGCTTTGCCTCCCGCAACTCCACCGGACCGTCTCCGAAGCAGACCAGTTCAGAGCCGTGCAACCTGTTTTGTCGGATGATGGTCTCGACCACAATCCGTTTGGTGTTCTCTGTAATCTCACCACTAGAGCCATAAATACGCCCTTCAAAAAACTTCACGTAGCCAAGACTCTCCGCCTCGCGGATGACATCTTCCCGGTCGGTTCCACTGGCGAGGTACAACTTCACGCCTCGCTCCTTGAGTGCTTTCAGGAATTTGAAAGCCCCTTTGACTGTGCAGTCTGACAGATCCAATTCACCCCGCCGCAATTTTCGCAGCCGTGAGTTCACCAGCTGCATCAACTCATCATTATAGGTCTGTTTATACCCCTTCGCCGGGAGAATCTTCTCCTCTGGGATGAACCCAAATTCTTTAACCATCTCAACAAGCGCATGCATTTGCCGGATTGTCTCGATACCTGTCGACCCATCGACGTACTCTCTCACACGTCGAAGAACGCGTCGATACATCTCTTCGCCAACCTCGCGATACTTCTCTCCCAAAATCGAGCGCACCATCACCGGTTCCATGATACCTTCCCACCCCTGCCGTAAGGTAGAGACTGTGCCGTCATGGTCAAAAATAGCGTGTTCGATTTGACCCCACGGCGTTTCAGAATTCACGATTTCGATTTCTGTGTGAGGTACGAAAACGGCGTGACGTGCGTCATCAGCAAGCTCAGGCCGAAAAACATAATCCGCCGTCTCCGCCAGCTCGAGGATTTCCCCGGGACCGGCCGTCCCGGTTTGTTGCAGTTTCTGAACGGTAACCGCGGAGGCAAGATTTCCTATAAGTCCGGCTTCTTTCAACGAGCCACCCAACGCGAGCACTGCGGCGATTGCTGAAACGGCTGTGTCGCCCGCTCCCACAGGGTCAGTTTTCTTCAAGATCTGAATTCCGGGGACTTCGAAAAAGCCATTCCCGTCACCCAGCAGAATACCTCGACCGCTCCTCGTAATGAAAACGGCTTTTTGAGGTTGGCGAAGGATTCTTTGTGCATACCTCCTGAGATCGTCAATCGAAACGAATTCGTTGAATTCTTTCTGCTCACCGGAGATACGCGCCGCTTCGCAAGCATTGACCTTACAAATCATGTTTTGGAACTCATCGCTCCTGTTCCGCGAATCCAGTAGGAAAATTTTTTCCGGCTGTTCAATTGCCAACCGGTTCAGCGCTCGAACAATTTCCGCCGAATAAATCCCTTTCGGTAATTGTTGATTAATAATCAAGGCATGAAGTTGAGAGAGCACACCGGTAAGTGACGCGATGAGTTCTTGCCCAGTCTTCTCCGTAATGATGTTGAACCGACCGAAATCTATGCGATTTTGCTCCTCCATGCCAAGGTAGGGCTTTGCATACAACGGAGTATCCCAATCCTCTTGCTGGATAATCATGCCGCGTACATTGACCCTCTGAGCGTCTGCAGGCCGCTCATTGTAATCCCGCCGCAACTGCTTCAACATTTCACGACCGAACATATCGTTGCTAATGACACCGAACGCATAAACGCTCCCGACCCCGAGTTCAACAAGATTGTTTACGATATTACCCGCTCCCCCCAGACTGTAACGCTGTTGTACCACGGCGCTCGTCGGCTTGCCGGTTTCAATTGAGTTTTCAGGAGGCTTTGCATCAAGCAGCCAATACGCATCAAGGCAGAAATCTCCAATGACGCCTATTGTTGTTCGCTTGATGCGTTCCAGGATCTGCGACAATCTCTTACGTTCGACCATGTTCTTGCGATAGGAACCACGCGAAGCCGTTGTAGGCTTGACAGGTCTCGCGTTTGCTCCCATGGTGATCTGCCAGGTTTATCATCGCGGGGCTAATGTAGACAAATCAAAGTTCTTTTTCCAATCCCTCATTTCGGGAAGGAAACTGCCGGATTTCAAGATGTTTCTCGTTGCATCCAACTACTCAGTTCCTTAGCTTTTATCACCAAGCTCTCGATTGCCTTGATTTTTTTCATTCTCCGTTTCGAACGCAAACATTGCAATGAACACTGAAGAGTTCATTCGGATTTACCGTGACGGATTACTGCACGATACAATTCCGTTTTGGATTCCGCGCGCAGTTGACAGGCAATATGGAGGTTTTTTCAACGCGCTTGACATGGATGGAAGTATCCTGCATACGGACAAGTCCGTTTGGCTCCAGGGACGGTTTTCGTGGACGCTTGCTACATTATATTCCACGGTAGAACAAAAGCAGGAATGGCTGGACTTATCACGTCACGGCATCGAATTTCTTCAGAAACATTGCTTTGGCTCCGATGGCCGAATGTTTTTCTGGGTTACGCAAGAAGGAAAACCGCTCAGAAAGCGAAGATATGTTTTCTCCGAAATCTTTGCAGTCATGGCCTTTGCCGCTTACGGAAAGGCGGCGGGTGACAGCTCTTGGACGCAGAGGTCTCTCGAACTCTTCAAGAAAATCCTGTTCTACCTCAAGACTCCCGGACTACTCGAGCCAAAGATAGTGCCGGAAACCCGCCCGATGAAGGGCCTCGCCATGTTGATGAGCCTGATTTCCGCCGCTCAAGCCCTCCATAAGGCCATCGAAGAGCCTCTTTGTGTCAAGGTTATCGATGACTGTATCGCTGAATTGGAGCGGGATTTCCTGAAACCGGAGTTCCGATGTTTACTCGAAAACGTTGGGCCAAAGGGCGAGTTCTACGACACGCTCGACGGGAGGCAGGTCAACCCGGGTCACTCGATAGAAGCCGGATGGTTCATCCTTGATGAGGCGCGTCGAAGGAACAATGACCCGCACCTTATCAAGCTCGGCACCACTATTATAGATTGGTCGTACGAAATCGGATGGGACCCCGAATTCGGAGGTCTTTTGTACTTTAAGGATGCGAAGAAGCTTCCGCCGACAGAATACTGGCACGACATGAAGTTCTGGTGGCCGCACAATGAGGCGATCATTGCAACCCTCATGGCATATCAACTTACAGGAGACGAGAAGTACCTTGGTTGGCACAAAGATGTTCACGAGTGGGCGTACAAGCATTTTCCCGACCCGGTGCACGGAGAATGGTTTGGCTATCTTCATCGCGACGGGTCGTTATCCACACGAGTAAAAGGCACTATGTGGAAAGGACCGTTCCACCTCCCCAGAATGCAACTCTATTGCTGGAAGATGCTTGAAGAAAAGGAGAAGGTGGCTGCGAAATGAAGTTTTCTACCGTCGGAGGTTTTCGAAGATCATGAACATCAATAATCTTCCGGGAAAGGACGATGTTTCGTTTTTTCAAGAGAACGGTTACTGGCTCAGCCCAAAAATCTTCAATGACATTGAATTGAGAGACTTTCGGGAGCATCATGCCAAAATCGTTGCGGGAGAGTATGAGACAAAACGTCCTCCGTTGAGCCGCGACCCTCAACCCGGTGATACGTCAAGGCTTGTCCAGGTCAACAATGCTTATTGGACGGACGCAACGATCGCGAAGCTCACGCTTCACCCGCTGATAGGAAAAATTGCAGCGCGGCTTTCCGGAGTAAACGGGATTCGCCTGTGGCATGACCAGTTGCTGTTTAAACCCCCGCAAATCGGAAAAGCCGGAAACATTGGCTGGCATCAAGACAAAGGTTACTGGCAGTGCATCGATAACGACAACGCAATTACTGCGTGGGTTGCGCTCGAAGATGTGAACGAGGAAAACGGATGCATGGAAGTCGTGCCGGGAAGCCATCGTTGGGGGCTCCTGGGCGAGGATCATTTTTACCAGCAAGACGTTGAAGAACAAATCAAGCGCATCGAAGAGAAAACCGGGCATCGGTTTACCACAACATCGTGTGTGCTGAGGGCCGGCTGCGTGAGCTTTCACCATTGTTTCACGATTCACGGAAGCCGTGCCAACACCAGCGGACGTCCGCGAATTTCCCTCGCGATCCACCTCATCGCTGACGGAACTCGCTACAAAGCCGGCACAACTTCCGACGACCACACCAGCAACACTTTGCTCCGTCCAAAGGACGGACAGCCGTATGCAGGTCCGTATTTTCCCGTCCTTTTTCGCGAAGACGAGCCGTTGGCAAATACCTGGATGACACCATCATCCTAGCGCCGTTTTCATTAGAACTTGTCTCAAAATACGTTGTCATGCCCGCGGATTTCGCGTCGTTTGTGTCCGCCGTTTTTGTGGCGGAAAATCCGACGGAATCACTTTTTGGTTTTTGAGATGACTAGTGCTATCCCAAGAAAGTAATCTTGTGTTTTCACAATCGAATACGTGGTGAGTGCAGAGAAAACCGACCCCCTTTTGAGCCAAAGAATCATCAGCCTTTGGCGGACTTTCCCCCTTCCGAAGGGGGAAATGAAAAAGGGGTCGGCCCGAAATCGAAAGATATGTTAAATGATGCGATTCAAAAACACAAGAAAACTAATTTCCGGCACTTCTAATTAATCTTATACTTGAGTTCGTTGTGGTTAAAACACAAGATAATTTTGAGAATCGGCTCGAACTCCCCCTTTAAGCAGAAAAGATTTCATGAACGACATCGCACAATTTACCTGGATTGACTGGACAATCGTGGCTCTCTATGTCGCCGTGGCGATTACGGTTGGCTTGATTGCCCGGGGGCGGGTCAACACAATCTCCGATTTCCTTGTCGCCGGGAGACAGGTGCGCTATCACCTCGGGATCGCGACACTTGTTGCAACAGAACTTGGACTGATTACGATGATGTACTTCAGCGAGCAGGGGTTCAAGTTCGGATTCTCGGCGTTCATTATTGGCATCATTTGGACTGCGGCGTACTATCTCGTCGGCAAGACTGGTTTCGTCATCGATCGAATCCGCACCATGGAGATCCTGACTATCACGGAATACTTCGAGCGGCGTTATTCCAAAGGTGTGCGTGTGCTTGGCGCGGCGCTTCTCACAGTCGCAGGAGTTCTGAGTCTCGGCGTCTTCCTGAAACTCGGCGCCGTTTTCATCGTCCACTTCATGAACTTGCCGGAAACCTCGCTCCACCTGACCATGTCCGCATCGGTCGTGATCGTCGTTGCGTACACCATCCTGGGGGGCATGCTCTCGGTTGCACTGACGGATTTCGTTCAGTTCGTCGTTCTGTCTGTCAGTATGGTGGTGACAACGGTCCTGGTAGTGACCCAACACGGCGGATTCGATTTCTTCGCGAAGGTGGCAACACTGTACGGGGAAAAAGGGTTGGACCCACTCATTCAACCGGAGTATGGATTGTCTTTTATTGCGTATTGGTCCATCTTTGCAGTTTCTGGGTGCATCCTGTGGCAACCTGTCGTTCAGCGTGTTTTCGCGGTGCACAGTCCGGAATTAAACCGGTCGATCTTTAAGACGACGAGTATCATGTTCCTCGGCAGAGCTTTTTTTCCCATCATCTGGGGAATCGGCGCTGCGCTGTACTATGGCGTGAGCGTGGAAGCAACTGCCGGCATGCCGATGTTTCTTGCAGAAATTCTTCCCGTGGGAATACTCGGCCTTCTGGCCGCAGGAATGTTTGCAGCGATGATGTCCACGGATTCAGGCTACATTTTGGCATGGAGCAGCATTATCGTCCAGGATTTGATATCTCCGTTCCGCAAAGTTCCTTTTTCCAATTCCGAGCGCCTTCTCTGGAGTCGCGGGACAATCCTTGTAATCGGCGGCCTGATGCTTGTCTTTGGAATTTGGTACGAGGTGAAAGAGACTGCATTCCGGTATCTCCTTGATGTGACGACGGTGTATTACGCGGGAGGTTTTGCCGTTCTTGTATCAGGACTTTACTGGAAGCGCGCGACCACAGCCGGCGCTTATGGAGCCTTTGCGCTGGGTTCGCTTCTTCCTCTGGTGTTTGTTGTGGAGGATATGATCCTCCAGAGTCGGGGCGTTTCTTCACAAGGCTATGTTGCGCAAATGCTTCCACCAAATGTGCGCGGAATGCTGAGCTTCATCCTTGGATTTGTGGGAATGGGGCTGGGATCTTTTATTTCGCCGGGAATTCAGAGGCAATCATCTGAGAAGGATACCAAATGATGGAATTCTGGAAAATAGTGTGGATGGTCGCTCTCGCCTTTGGGTTCCTGGGATTTTGCTACATTTCGTATAGAGTGGCCACCAAAGGGTTTTCCGAAATACGCAGTTTACTTGAACAATTCAAACGGGACATCAAATGAATCTCACTCGGAAGCTTCTCTTCTTGACTTTTGCTTCGGTTTTTTTCCATCCGGCTACTTCATTCGGCCAGCTTTCTCATCCGCGTCTTATGGCCGACAGGGCTGAAATAGAAAAGGCCAAATCATTCCTGAAAAACTACACCTGGTATCGCAACATCGTCGAGGCGCACAAAAGGGACGTTGACCGCTTTATCCAAAAGCGTCCCATTTTTGTTTCGCCGGTAAAACAAACATACCAGTATAAGATGTACTCCTGCCCCAAACACGACGTGGAATTACTCTACGAGGACACCAAACCGTACCAGCATCGGTGTCCAAAGGATACGACGGAAATATACAGCGGTGGTAAATACGATGCTTCTTGGGCCGGATGGTACAACCGGTTGCTCGCAAGCCGGCTCGTATGGATGGGTATTCTCTACCATTTGTATGACGACGAGCGCTATGCAGATGCCGGCCGGGAGATCCTCATGCAATTCGCCGACCTGTATCTGAAATATCCGACCACGAATACCATCCTTGGCCCGGCTCACGTGTTCTTCGGAACTCTCTCGGAATCGTTCTGGGGAGTCGATATGGCATACGGATATGACTTCCTCTACGACTACAAGGGCTTTTCACCACAGGATCATTCGGTGTTAAAGGACAAATTCTTTTACCCTCTGGCGAAAATCACTCAGAAGTTTCCGGAGTCTGCTTCCAACCGGCAGCTATGGTATAACAACGTCTCTGCCGCAGTCGGATTTTTATACGAAGACCAGGAGTTGATCGATTTTGCTTTGAAGGGAGAATTCGGCTTCGACTGGCAGCTGGGCGCGGGGCTCCCGGAGAGCGGATTTTGGGCCGAGTGGTCGGGCTATCATTACGTCGCCTTGCGGGGGATGATTCATCTGGCAGAAATGGCGCGGCACAACGGCCTCGACCTCTATCATAAGGAAATCGCCGGGCGTTCCATGAAAAAAATGTTCGACGTGCCGTTCGACCTGATCCTGCCGAATTACGAGTTTCCGAGGAGCAAGGATAGCGGAGGGGGAAACATTCTGGAATACTCTCCTTACTACGAGCTTGGTTACGCGGTTTACAAAGACCCGAAGTATGCCGCTCTCTTGAACCTCACGAAAGTCGGGCGGGGCAAACAAGTCGTCGGAGAAACCTCTCAGCTCGGCGAAGCGGACGCACCAATAACGATGTTTAATATTGAGCCGGAGCTGCCGCAGAGCACAATGGATATCATCCCGGAACACAGCACAAACCTTGACGGAAACGGGTTCGCTGCCATCCGAAACGGAACCGGGAAAGACCGTCGCTATCTGTATTTGGATTATGGCATCATGGGAGGAGAGCACGGACACCCCGACCGTTTGCAAATCGGATACTATGCGAACGGGCGCAATTGGATCGTCGACCCTCTCAACGAATCATATTTCGACCCGATGCTTCAGCTCTGGTTCCGTCAAACGATTGCTCACAATACCGTTGTGATTAATCAGACGACTCAAACGTGGACAAACGGATACGGCAACTTCACCGGAGCCGTTCCCGCGCTTCAAGTTGCATCAGGAGGCTCGGAAACGGCGTATGCCGGCACAAAGCTCACTCGAACGGTGATTCAGGTTGGAGACTATTTCATCGACGTTTTTGATGTGAGCGCACCTGAAAAAAGAATCATCGACTGGCCTTTGCACTCCTTTGGAAACCTCAAACTCGAAGGCCTGAATCTGATTCCCGAACCCGTCGACCGTTTTGGCCACCAGCCGGGAATCCCGGGCTACGACCAGCTCACAGAAATCTTTTCTGCGCTCACCGATTCGGCGTGGAGCGGCGTCTACACCGATGAGGATCAACATCTTTTGGTGAAGGCAATCGGGGAGAAGAATACGCAGGTCTTTCAATGCATATCGCCTCGAATCGGAGGCTTTTACAAACAAATGGTCAAGGATCCAAGGCCCTTGCCGATGGTGTTCAGCCGCCGCGAAGCAGCTTCAACGCGCTTCGCACATTTAATGCAGGTTTACGGGACGGAGCCAACCGTCGCAAGGTTTGACGCGTCCACGGAACCAAACTCTTACGTGGTTCATCGCAGCGACGGCGTCGACGTTGTCCGGCTTGATATTCAACGGTCTCAATACAGCGTCGTGCGAAATCAGAACGGCAACCCTGTATTTGCGGCCGGCTTTAACATCAAGGAGTTAAGAGATGGTGCAAATACTCTCATGACATCTGATTTTCCTCTTTCTCAATTCGAATCTCGCTGGGACGGCCAGAAACTCTCGCTCGTTCTCCCCGATCAATTCAACACTGTAACACTCCTCGCCCCGGGAACATCGGTCGTGGAACTCAATGGCAAAGATGTTCCTTTTGAGCGACAGGCAGATCACGTCATTATTCACAGGCAAGAGGGTGTTGCACTTGAAATCATGAACCCCGCCGATATCACTATGTATGTTGGCCGCACGAACAAACTCAGGTTTCGTATCTGGAACCCTCATGACACTCCGGTTGAAGGACATGTCAAGCTCGAGCTGGTGAAAAACTGGAATGAGCATGTCAACAGCCAGCTTGCGTGGTGGGGCGGCGTGGTCAACCTGAGGTCATTTCACAAAGGGACCGTGAAGAGACGCACGATACCGGAGACTTACTATGCGAATGAAAGCTGGATAACGGGAAAAGAATCTGCGACAAAACAGATCAAAGGCAAGAGCTCGGAGATATTCGAAATCGTGCTGAACATCCCAAACGAGGCTCCGCCCGTTACTTATGAAGCCGTTATTTCTTTTGGATCCCGGAGTATCCGCAAATCTTTCCGCTTGACCACGCCGGTCACAGTCGATTTGACCATGCCGAACGCTTCTAAAGAGGTTTTGTTTGTCTCCTTAAGGAATCAAACACAAGAGCCTCAGACTATCAGACTGACGATTTCTCCCCACCCAGGCTGGACGTTCCAAGGGTCCCGCCAGAAATCAATTACACTCAACGCTAACGCTACGCGGCAAATAAGTTTTCCGCTACGGCTCACACGCTACAATCCCGAGAATCAGCTGTATCCCATCCGTGCAAAAGTGCAAAGCGGCGCTTTCAACTTTGAAATCGAGCGCGATTTCTACGTCTCCACCGCTCATTTTGCAAAGCAGCCTCCCTCGCTTGACGGAAGCTGGAAGGGCTGGAATAAGAACAATCCCGTGACCATCGACGACGCGGATCAAATTTGCAGGTTGCTGATGGGAAACCAGCCCTGGAATGGCCCGTCGGACCTCTCTGCTCTGGTGTACGTCATGTATGACAACAGTTATCTCTATGTCGGTGCGGAGGTCAAGGACGACTCTCTCGTCACGCACTGGGATTTCCCGAGGATGAGCTATCCATGGGATTCCGATTGCATGGAAGTTATACTCGATATGCGCACCACATCCGACCAAGGATCCGACCCTCCAACGCCGGGACTCTACCGGCAGCTCTCAATGGCGGAGTACCGGGTGACGGATTTTGGCGCGAACGTCTGGAAAGGCGGTGGTGCAGGCGGGCCTCTTCTCCCAAAGCCCAACCTTGCTCCCGGCGCAGAAACATTCTATAGGAAGACTGCCGGTGGCTACGCCATGATAAGTCAGTTTCCGCTCGGCCAGCTGAACATCGTCGCGAAGCCCGGGTATAAACTTGGCTTCGACGTCGCTATAAACGATAACGATGGATTAAACTACCGCAAGAACCAGCACATTTGGGCGGGGTTCAATCAGAACCAATCATGGTGGGATGTGGGAACGATCGGCGTATTGATTTTTGGAGCAAGATAGCGCTGAGTCTCATGCCTATTCACACCATCGAACGAAGAAGCTCATCGATGGATACGCTCGCAACGCACGTCGCGGAATCGGATATCGCGTACGGCATAATAAGGGTCCGATGATGGAGAATGGCACCGCATGTATAAACGACATTTGGGACGTATCCTTCCCGTTCGGAATCATTAGGAAGAAGTAGGGGCTCTCGGAGCCTTCGGACTATTCTCTCCGGGTTGTTCAAGTCAAGCAAAACTGCTCCAATACAGTATTTACGGACAGGCCCCACTCCATGGGTCAACAAAAGCCATCCATGTTCTGTCTCAAGGGGGGAGCCGCAATTGCCAATTTGAATGAACTCCCAGGGAAACTCGGGTCCAAGAATTTTTCTCGGGCGATTCCACCCGTGCACAGTATCAGTCGAAGTAAGGTAAAGGTTTTCACCATCCTGCCTGGAAATCATGACGAACTTGCCGTTGATTTTTCTCGGGAAGAGCGCCATGCCCTTGTTGATCGCAGCTTCTCCAAAAAGTGAGCTCACACGAAAGCTGAGAAAATCCTTGGTTTCAAGAAGTTGCGGTATAATAGATTGCCCGTTGTAGGCTGTATAGGTAGCGTAGTATGTAACCTCGCCGTTGTCGCCAACAAACCTCACAAATCGCGCATCCTCAATTCCATTTCTCTCGAACGAAGAAACAGGAAAAATAGCGCGCTCGGAGAGTGAGAGTTTTTCAGGGAAACGAAATTGATAGTTCAGCACTGCCCAGTGTTTTAAGGTCTCGATCGATCGAATCTCGGCGGCCGTTAGTTTCTTTTTGTTTTTTGCAAGCTTCGCAAGAGAATGTATCAATTCCGACCGCTTGAATCTCGCCGGCAACGACCGAACTATTTTCTTTGCAAATGTCGACACTCTGCGCGAACCTTCAAGCATGGACGTGAATGCAGCCAAATCGTACGACGGATCCCTGTCGATCTCCGCTCCCGAGACATACCGGTCCGCCGGATCCAGCTTGACATCTCCATGACGTGTGATCACTCCCGTACGAAATTCAATCGACGAAATATGACCTTCACCCGTGGCCCTCAAACTCATGATAAACCTTAAGGACCCCTGCTCTAACCTGCTTTGATCTGGATGAGGAACTATTGATGGATTAAAAAGAGCCGCCGCTTCTAACGAATACTCGCACATGAAATACGAACCGACCACGAGCCGATGCGTTTCAGAAAGCTTGACCTTCGCCGACACATACGGCTTGATTTCTTCGAACCTTTGACTAAAAGCCCCGGTAACATCTCTGTGACGTTCTCGAAACTCCTTCAAAACTTCCTCATAAAGCTGACTCGCCTCGTATCCGGTCATTTTGAGAATTCGGCCAATGATGTTTTCGACCCTCTCCGTGTTTCCAGGTACGAAGGGCCTCAAAAGAACCCTTGATTTTTCCGGCTTCAGAATAAAATCATGTCTTCGAACTTGCACACCAGTTTGCTTCATACAATGACACCTCGTAGCGACGCGTGAACGTAAAGTTTCTAAGAACTCATGGTTTTCAAGATTAGCTGAGGAGCGATATCACTCTCAGCTTTGTTTTGAGCTGATCCGGAGGACCCGGAAACAACACAACGACGTGTTTTGGATCCCCGGCATCCAGGTCAAAGAAGTTCTCGTGAATTCCATCCATCTCGCCTTCGACGAAGAGATAAACATTTTTTGCAAACACCTTTGCCTTAAGGGTAACGGTGTGGGTATTCTCTTTCAGCGCCTGCACCTCTAAGGAGATCTCCGGGTTCTGTAATTGCATGTGTTTCGGCTCAACAAAAAAGAATCTATTGACGGCGACAACTTGGGTTCCAGATTTCAACATTGCCAACAGATACGTCCGTGTGCGATCGGCAAGCTCAAAGTCTCTCTGCGATATCGTGACGATTCTATTGGATGAATTCCTGGACAAGGAAATGTTTCGTTCGTGTAATTGGTTTGTCGCGCCGTCGAACGTACGCAAACTTACTTCAAGATGGCCTGAGAACTGTTCCAGCCGGTCGTTCGTTCCCCAAATCTCAACAGCCCCATCGACTTTTCGAAAGCTCACGAGTATGGGCGCGAAAAAATTCTTCGCATAATAATACGCCGCCTTAGGCTGCAAGGCACTGTCGATCACCGACCAGCTGCTGACAGGCCAACAATCATTAAGCTGCCAGAAGAGCGCACCCGCAGTTTTGAATTTCCGACGACGCCAGTGCTCGACGGCAGTCTTCAATGCCTCTGCCTGCACTAATTGGCCTTTGTAAATGAAATCGGAAAAACTTGTTGACGTTTTCATGTGGGCGACTTGAAATCGGAAAAGCCGTTCTGTGCCTTCGATTTGTTTGTTGTGGTGTTCCATGACCCGACTCTGGGCGTGCCGGTCTTCAGGAAGCGTGGACGATTCGAACGTTTTTTCATTCGCCGGTGCCTGGAAGCCAAATTCTGTCACAAATCGTGCAGTAGATTTTTCGTACTCGGGGTAATCTTTCCAAAAGCTCCAGACTTTCCACTGATGATGATTGCCGTTCGATTCGGCGTTCGGAAATTCTGATCCAAAAGGCGAACTTCTCCAGTAGGGACGCGTTCCGTCATGTTGTCGGACAATGTTGGGAAGAAGGTCACGAAACATCTTCGCTCCTTTCATATCGTCCGGTGATTTGCCCGGGTTATCTATACAAAACAGCCATTCGCACTCATTATTGCCACACCAAAGAACGATGCTGGGATGATTCCGAAGTCTCTTCACTGCCTTCGATGCTTCATCCTCTACCTGCTTCAAAAACCAGGGCCGCTCAGGATACTCGCCGCAAGCAAACATGAAATCCTGCCACACCATCAAACCGAGCCTGTCGCATAGGTCGTAAAAAATATCGTTTTCGTATACTCCGCCTCCCCATACCCGAATCATGTTCATGTTGGCTTCTGTGGCCATCGTCAAGAGCTTCTCGTATGTGGAATCCTGAACTCGGGGAAGAAACGAGTCGCACGGAATCCAATCCGCACCTTTACAAAAGATTTTTACACGATTGACTTCGACGACAAATGATTTTCCTTCTTCGTCTTTCTCTTGCAGCAAGCGAACTGTCCTGATGGCGAACGGAACTTGAAGAGAATGAAGCTTCGTCGATTCTTGCATCACACTGAAAGACGCGACGTACATCGCCTGGGCACCATAGCCGTGAGGCCACCAGAGTTTGGGATGTGGGACAGTGAGTCTCAAAGAAACCTTTCTGCCCCGAACCAACATTTTGCTTTCTGCCAGCACGTCCCCCTCACCAGAAACGGTCACAAGGAAGCGGCACGAACTATCCCAGTTCCCTCCTATCACGACAGAACATTCAATCACGGCTCTGTTTTTATTTACTGTTATCACTCTAACGTGCGGGTCCTGAAGAATGGCGTTCGAATATGCCTCAAGTGAGATATTCCGCCAAATTCCCGACGTGGTCAATTTGGGTCCCCAATCCCAGCCGAAAGAATACTGAGCCTTCCTCACATAGACTCGATGAGGTTCGAGCGCCACTTTCAACCGTCCGTATTTTTGTTCGAGTTTTTTTGAACGCATGACTGGAGAGTCAAAGAGGATTTCAATGACATTCTTCCCCGCCTTGAGGAATTGCTTCACGTTGAAACGATGCTCCACAAACATGTTCGAAGTTCCCCCAACGATTTTTCCGTTGAGCTTGATGCGAGCATACGCATCAAGTCCTTCTGCAACCAATTCAATTTCCCGTTCAGAGAGGACTTCCCGGTTAACCATGAATTCCCTTTGGTAGATCCATTGTTGGGAATCGATCCATTGAACATCCAGCTCATTCAAACGCACAAAGGGATCGGCAATAATGTTGTTTGACATCAAATCGGTGTGGACTGTCCCGGGCACCGTTGCGCGCATCCATTCTTTTGCCCCTTGATGGGCTTCAGGAAACTTCTCGTATTTGCTGACAGCTTTAAATTGCCATTCTCCGTTGAGGTCAAATTTCCGCATCATGTTTCATCGAATAAGGTGCATCGGTCTGACCGCCTGGACCGAACCTGCCTGCAAAACACAAAAATAGACTCCGCTCGCAGATTCGCCGGCATTCCATGTCACAGAGTATCTTCCCGGCTCCATTTCTCCTTGCAAAAGCGTAATAACGCTTCGGCCGAGCACATCATATACGGCAATTCTTACGTTTGATGATGTCGGAACAGAAAAAACAATAGTAGTCGATGGGTTGAACGGATTAGGAAAATTCTGTGCTAACTCGAAGCGTGTCGGTTTCATCTCATTGGATTTGTCCGTGATCGAAGTGCCGATATCGTACAATGCCGAGATTTGCGATGGAGCGAGCGCGAAGTCGTAGATTCTGATATCGTCGAGAACACCGTTGAAGTTATAACTATTTTCCGAGGGAAGGACCTGGCCTACTGTCAAGTCGATTGAAGTCTGGAGGATCGGACCCGACCACAAAGTGAAGGCGTCAAGCGCACGGTTGAGATAGATTTCCATATCCGCCCCACTATAGAGTGCGGTGACGTTGTAGAGACTGTCGAGGACAAGCGATGTCTCTGAGTCGAGGTCCTTCGCGTTTGTTCCCGTACTAGTTTTCACAGTCCAGCGCAACTTGTTCGATAGTGGAGTTACGGAGATTTTCCATCTATTCTGCCAGTTGCCGTGTGAGATGACATACTGTTCGCGAGCAGGGTAATACGCACCGATTTTCATCCAGAAGTTTATAGTGATTGCACTCTGGAAATTTAAGGCAGTGTCATTTGCGATTCTCACGGAACTGGTTACACCGTCGAATGCGTAGGCGCTTGCCGCCTGGCCAAATCTGTCTGTGACGGGCACCGTCGAGCTGACAACTCCATGATGTTGATTTCCGCTTGCATCGTTGGCATTGCCGTTGAAGGGATAGAAAGCGACGAGTTGGCCCGACCCAAACTTTGAAAAATCGCGAACCTCCAGCCCAACACTGTCTGTCATGCTGCCACCGAGTCCGTCTTCTACACGGCAAACGATAAAATAGTCTCCTTCAGTTGAAGGACTCATCCAGGTCACCGTAGAGCCACTGCCGGAAATGCTTCCCGCCGACGAGAACCAGGTGAATGAAACAGCGTCGGTATCAGGATCGCTTGCGGTGCACGAAATCATGGACGAAGATTGCAGGTCAATCTTCCTGGGAACGGCCTGAAGCTTTTGGATCCGGGGAGGATGGTTAATGAAATAAACCACCTGGACGGTTACCGTATCACGCACCTGGCCGCCGTTTCCGTCGCTCACTTCACAGAATATCAAAGCAGTGCATGACGTGTCCGGCGAGGTCCATGTAATCTGAGCGTCGCTCCCGGAAATCGTTCCGGACGTGGCGTTCCATGAGTATGCCAACGAATCATTGTTGCGATCCGCTGCCGTGCAATAGACTTGAATGCTCGTGTTGGTAAGAACGAGAGAAGATTCAGCAGCCAGGCTCTTGATTCTCGGCGGGTAGTTCGCGACTGTCAGTCCCGAGCGATAGTCCACGACGATGCCGTCAACAAGTGTTTTGTCCAGGTCATAGCTTACTGTTCCCCCCGTCGGTGTCACGACGATAACAACAGCCGAATTCGCGGGGATTGTGAAATCTGCGCTGTCCGTTACACTCGTTACAAGAAACGCGTTCGTCACCGCATCGTAGAGATCGCGCATCTCCGTTCCAACGTTAATCGTGACATCTTGAGGAACACTGTCGGGATTGAAGTACAGAAACGTCGGATACGCTTGCTCGTGGAAGTAATCTGTCTTCAGAACGTCGAGCCGAAGAATTCCCGGGACGTTGGTCGTGTCAATGATTCCTCCGAGAATCCCAACATGCGACGATGCGTATAACGCAAGATTCGTAGCACCCCAGTTACCACTGATCGCATCGCCTGTAGCGTATGGACTTGTCCCGCCGTTGTACTGTCGCATCGCTTCATGCGCGATGACTGAGCTCGAATCATATGGCCGTGCCCACTCTTCGCTGTCCTGGTTTGCATCTGGAAGATAGTTTGGGTAGAACAGTCGAGCGGCGTTGGCGGCGTTCAACACCCACTTCCCTATCGCTCGGGCAAACCTGTCGTCGTAGCGGACCAGGGGAACCAGCGCACCGACCGTCTCGAACGTATTCATTGTGAACGCATACTCGTTAACGTAGATCTCGCCGATCAGTCCCGAACAATCATATCCACCCCAATTTCCCACCATAGCACCCCAGGAACGAAGCGGGCCAATATCGAAACACCAATTCAGCATTTTGCCAATATCGTACTCTGTCCCGAGTTCGGCATTCATGCGTGCCGTAATATATGCGCCGTAGGGCATTTGGATTTCGTAGGAAGGGTTCGTGGACCACCCGTTGAGGAATTCCATCGCCAATTCCGCTCCTTCCCGGTACTGTTTCTGACCCGACTCGATATACGCTTGATACAGCAGCCACGCAATGGCTCCTGCAGCTTCCGGTTCCTTAACACCGATGTCGTTTGGCGATTTTGTTCCAAAATTCCAGGCCCGGTGATTCATATTCGGCACGTTCCATGGCGTCGTACTTCCTCCCATTCCGCGTGCAGCTCCAAGCCAGCCGTCGGCGATCGATTTGAATTGGTTTCTGAAGTCACCGGTTGACGGATACAGACTGTACAACTGAAAGAAAAACACGTTCGGCATCGTTTCGTACCACCAGTCATCGCCCGTGACGGCGTCGGGATGATTCAGGTAGAGGTTCGTTCCATTCTTTTTGTTAAACCATTCCTCACACATCAACACCCAATTCGTCCCTTGCTGGTCGCTCTTGTCGATCCCCCCAAGGCTTGCTCCAATGACGGCCGGAAGACAGGTAATGGCCTCAGCGGAAAAGGGATCAGTCGTCCCAACCACGGTGTGCAAACGAAAGCTCGGATGAGAAGGATAATTCACCGTCGCATTGTTCATTCCGCCGAGAGGGAGGTACTGTCCTGTCCGGCTGAAATCGAATGCGAGCGAGTCGAACCCCCAGGCGACCTCTTTCCAGTTTCTCATGAGGTACGGCGAAGGTTTGTTCGGCATTTGTTCAACCCTGCTGATCGCAATCTGTTGGCCAAACCCCACAGAAACCAGAAAAACAAAGCCGCACACAAGCATTGCAGCGCGCATGAAGTTTACTTCAGGTTTTTTTGAAATCGTTTTCCTTCCTCACCTTCGAGCACAAGCATCAGACCTTCCTTGAGATCCAGCGCAACCGTCACCTCTTTGCTGTTTTCTCCGCGAAAGATTGCATATTCATATTGCTTCGAAGATCCGTTCTCGATTTTGAAATAACGGAGATACTTTTTCGCGATCGCATATTGTTCTATTTCCAGGACGGCGTAGAGGGCCTCGATAGTGGATTCTGCTCCCGAGTTCATGTTCACGGTGATAGAGTCGCTAATTCCATCAAAGCAGCGGCCGGTCGCCGGATCATACATTTGCTGGCGAAGGACGTTATTTCCAAACAACCAGGAAGCGGCAAGTCCAGCCATCTTAAGGTATTCATCTTTCTGCGTCGCCTCATACAGTCGAATCAATCCCAACGCCATCGGACGGACACCGTAGGCAATCTGCTCGTAGGTGACTTTCTTTTCGGGAGCGGCCACATCGAGCTCTTTCATAAAGCCCTTGATCAACAGTCGAGCGTAGAACGACCGGGCCTCGCGTTCTGCAGACTGCACAAATGCGGCGTTCTTTAGTAACTTACCAGCCCGGGCAAGAGCCAGGGTTTGACTATTCCCCCACATATGCCACATTGTTCGCCATGAACGGTGAAGCCCATACGGGAACACACCGAGATCACCTTCTTCATAGAGCAGCCACCGGGGACTTTCAAAACCTCCATGCCTTTTCGTTTGGCCGTAGCTTGTGAGCAGGGTGTCAATGTGCCGGAACGTCTTGAGAAGAGCATTTTGGAGGTGTTCGGCAAATGTCGGATCCACTTTCTGTAAAACCCTGTGCCCCAAACCCAACGACCAGATCGCCCTTCCAGTCCACCAGCCGAAAGAGTTACGGCTTGTTTCGCCCGTCCTGTTGATGGAATGGTCCGTAAGAATAAAATTATAGAACGTTCCATCGTCGGCCTGCATGCGGAGGATAAACTTCAAAACAGATTTCGCTCGAGCAAGACTTGTTTGATCTGCGGTGAACTCGAAATGTCTCAGGTACACCACCGCTGCCCGCGCTGCGTCATCAACGCATGCAATTCCCTCTGTCCCGGTGTCCCTGGCTTCCACCCAATCGTACGATGGATAGTTTGCATAAACGTGCACGATGCTCACACTGTCCGGTCCGAATTTGATCAGTTCTGTAAGGTGTTCTATGTGTTGAAAATTTACCAATGATTGAGACAAGGAATCGGCGGAAATGAGCGCAAAGACAAACAATGAAATGAAACACGATTTCATATTTAAGCTTTATGCTTGTGAAGAAAACTTCTGAGCCCTGTGATCAAGCCGGCCGGTGACCTGCTCAATCGCAAACGTTTGCAGGCACCACCGGCTACTTTCACGAAACTCGGAGCTTCCATGAGCCTTCCATTTGAGGTAAAACAGAATCAGGTCTCATGCGGAGGGAACAATCATACTCTTGATGGTTTTTCCTTCACTCTGATACCTTAAGGCTTCCTTTACTTCTTCCAGCGGAAATTGATTGATTTGGAACTCATCGATTCGCACAATTCCCCTCTGGAGAGCGGATATGGCTCGCGAGAACGTCTGCGGGTTCACGTAAGAACCGACGATTGTTAATTCCTTGAAGTAAACCTTGTTCGGTTCGAGCGGGATCATGGTTCCGATTGGACAAACACCGAACAATTCCACCGTTCCGCCTCTCCTGGCCAACTCGACGGAGAGTTGCGCTGTCTCTCCTCTTCCGGCACACTCGATAACAACATCTGCTCCTTCTGGCGCTAACGCGCGTAATGTCCTTGAAACATCCTCCCCGGAAGGGTCAATGAGCACATCGGCTCCAAGTTTCTGGGCTATTTCGCGTTTCTTTTCTCGTGGCTCAATTATAATGATCCGCCCCGCACCTGCGTCTTTGACAAGTTGAAGCATGAGAAGGCCGATGGTCCCGGCCCCGATGATCGCGACTGTATCTCCTGTCTTAACGCCTGCTCGATCAACACCGTGAATGACGCATGAAACAGGTTCGATGAACGCCGCCGCTTGTCTGGGAAACCCGTCCGGCAGGACGTAGGCCTGGCGTTGCGGCACGATGCAGTATTCCGCCATACCGCCGTCAATATCCACGCCAAGGGCTTTCAGATTGGAACAGAGATGAACTTCTCCTTTCCTGCAGAAAAAGCACGCACGGCAGGCAATATTGGGATCCACTGCGACCTTTTGACCCCGCGTGAAATCTGTCACACCCTCAGCAACATCCTCAATAGTGCCAGCGTATTCGTGTCCCAACACTACCGGAGGATTCGACCGTGAGGTGCCCTCGACAATGTGAACGTCGGTTCCACACACTCCGCAAACATCGACTCGCACGAGAATCTCGCCGGACCCAAGTTGCCTCAAATCTTTGTCGACAACGCTGAGCTTGTGAGGCTTTTCAAACAGAACTGCTTTCAATTGTGTCTTAAAACCTTATCGATAATTTCTGGTCTTTGTCGGAGCCTGTAAACTTCACCGAAACAGCTAAAACACTTTCGTCAGACTGAGGGGAGATGCGACAACGTATACGTTTGCCGTCGACGGTAATTGTTTTTGGTTTCTTCTTCGTAATAAATCGCGCAAACACCCGGTGTCCTGAAAACGAGGACAATGTACTCTCCAGGTTCTGTCCCCGCTCGTCGAATCGAACGGTGCGAACAATGGCGTTGACGCTTTCAAGATAAGGCGTGTTTACGGCTCCCGTCTCACAAGTTAGTGTGGTCCCTTTCGCTGCGTCGAGAGGCAATACGACAGAGGGAATGTTTTTTCCGTCAATCACCAATGATCGCATCAGATGATCTGTTCCCTTTATCGAGGCAATCTTTTTCTCTCCAAAAGCAAATGAGAATCGGACGGAATCAACTTCTGTCGGCCGAACTGCTGTCACCGAGACGTTCCATTCATTCTCAGAGAATCCAACAAGTCGATAGAGCGAATAGAGGTAGAAACCACCGGCCCAAAGGAAGGACGGCTTGTCGATTTTTCCAAACTCGGGCGATGCGGAGTCGGCGAATCGGTATTCATACATCGCCGGTTGACCCATAGGGCTTTCAGCAATTCCGTCGACCGTCATCGTGGCCTTGAGAAAGCGGAGCGCCTCGTCAGCTCTTCCGACTGACTGTAACGCCAGCGCATACCATGCATTATTGTGCGGCCAGACTCCTCCGTTCGCATAGACATAAGGCTGACCGGCTTCATCGTTGACAAACTTAAAGAAGGATTTCGATGAATCGGTGTGGAAGTCCGGAGGCATGACATTCCGAACTCCAATGCGGGCGTCGACGAGCTCCCGACCGGCGGTTTCAACAAGCTGTACCGAACTTTCACGGTCGAGTAGGTGAAAGACGGGAGCAAGGAGCGACCCCATGTAATAATGAGAATCCTTGACGCCGCTGTTATAATTGACGAGGTATTTTGCGCCGTCGTCCCACAGCCATTTCCGCAATGACACCTGCATCGAATCGGCAAGCGCTTCGTATGCCCGAAGTTTTGCCGATCGCTTTTCCATAAATGAGCTTATGAAAAGATAATCGCTCAACGCCCGAATAGTGAGAGTGGTTATGTAGGCTCTCGGACCTTCATTCCATCCTATGTCCCACCAATCAGGCCGATATGCATACATAAGATTATCGTGCTTTTTCTGCGTCAGGACTTCTTCAATGCTTTTTGTAATGAGCGGGAGTAAAGCTTGGCCAGTGCTTTTGTCCTGAGAATGACGGAGGTAACTTGCAGAGACGATAACAAACCAAAGATGATTCCAGTTAGCAGGAGTACAATACTCCGTCTTGAATCCGTCGTCTTTCCAGTAATAAGCGTGCGGAATGATATTGTCTTTTGCGAGCGATGCTATGTACAGAAGGTTTTCTTTTACGCGGTCAAGGTCGAAATTTACAGCGCCGAGATTCGTCATGAGGAGGTCATGCGTAAAGAAAAAGTTATACTCCGCCGGACACGGCATCGGCACTACGCGGTCCTCGAGGAAATGTGCATTCGTTGCAAGGATCGCCCTCGCCCACGCAACCGAGCGATCCAACCAGGGATCACCTGTTACAAACAGGTTTTCCTGTTGCGCTTTACCGCGCACAAAACTCTCATACGCGAGAACCTCATTCTTCCACGAGGAGGCCAGGAGCTCGGTCTTTTCTTTGACTTCCTTTCGGTTACAACTTCCAATCACCTGCACGGCTGTCATCGATTGACTGGGGTTTAGATTCTTTCTGTACACAAAAGCCGCAACGGGCCTTCTTTTTTGGGCTGAGTGTAATGTTCCCCGAAGACGATTCCCGCTTTTTGCTGCCCAATCCGAAATACCGCTGTCAGACACACTCAATTCTTCAGCACTCGAGGTCCACTCCGTCGGCATTGTCCCAACATTTTGAACAAACACGGTTGCTCGCTTCGTATCGTCGACGGGGAGAACACCGTTTGAATTGTTTTTCACCGTAAAGCTGAAAACCATTGCAGGCTGGTTCTTGCAGAATTCATACTCGGCTTGATAGGAAGCTTCGTCATCGTTGGATTCAAATGTTACTCGATGAGGACTCAATGTATAATTCCAGGGTTTATTGCCGACCCATGTCCTTTGCTGTTCTCCGATGCGAATCGCGATCGCCAGGGGAGCCGAAGCGCCGCGTTTCCAGTAGTCGGTGCTCACATCAATGCTGTTTGCAACAGGATAATAGAAGCTTATTCTGGACGGAAGAGGGCGGCTCTCGTGGAACTCCACTCCAACATACGGACCACCCACTTCAACCTGTCCATACTTTTTGTCAAAAAAATATTTGAGCGGATCGAGATTGTTTTTGACGTCTTGAGCCAGCGCTGATACGGTCACCAGTACAGAAAAGGTATATCGCAGCAAAAGTTTCACTTTCAGTGTATCGCCAAGTCGGTGTGCGGGCCAGACAAAGATTATCATGGCGAACAACAATGGCATGGCCTATCCTTTGACTCCGCTTGAGGCAACGCTTTCTATGAAGTACCTCTGGAAGAATGCATAGGCGATGATAATAGGCAATGCAAGGAGCGTCGCTGCCGCGAGCTGCAGACCAAGCAAGGATTCTGCCTCACCTCCAATGGTAAAGAGGGTGACAAGCTGTGGCATTGTCATCAGAGAACGTTCGCGGACAACCACGAGCGGCCACAGAACCTCGTTCCAGCTCGTCATGAACGTCAAGATGGAAACGGTCAAGACCACGGGACGTGAAAGCGGCCAAATGACCCGAAAGAGAATCTTGATGTCGGAGCATCCGTCAATGCGAGCTGCATCGATGAACGCTTGCGGGATTCCGAGAAAGTACTGCCGAAAGAGCATGATGCTGAACGCACTCATCATGGTCGGGGCAATCAAAGCAAGATAGGTATCGGTCAGGCGGAGCTTTACCATGAGAATGTATTGCGGGATAAGAGTAAGCTGAAACGGAATCATCATCGTGAAAAGTATGAGAGCGTAGAGAACGTTGTTGCCGGCAAATTTTAATCTTGCCAATGCATAACCTACCATGGATCCGAACACTATGACCGTGAGTGTCGTGGACAACGAAACGACAATGCTGTTCAATAGAGCGCGGCCAATCGGGATTTTCGTCAGAACATTGCGATAGTTCTGCAATGTAAAATCCGGCGACCAGAGGCTGAACCCGCCAATTTCGAGCTCCGGCTTTAACGACGACGCAAACATCCACAAAAACGGGTATGCGAAGACGATTGCCCCGATGATCAGGACGACGTATTTGAAAGCCTGTTTCATGCGGTGGATTCCGTTTCGACGACGCGTTTTTGGAGAAGCACCGCAACGAGTATTACCAACGCAAACAGAAATCCGAGCGTTGCCGCATAACCCATGTGGCTGAAGTAGAAGGCCTGGTTATAAATGTAAAGCACCGTCGAGAGAGTACTTTGCATGGGACCGCCGCCTGTTAACACGTACGGCTCGATAAACAGGGAAAACCCGCCGATCGTCGAAAGCACAAGTACGACAACAACGGTCGGATTCAACATGGGCAGTGTAATGCGAAAAAATTGACGCATTGCCGTTGCCCCGTCGATGCTTGCTGATTCGTACAACTCACGAGGAATATTCTGCAGTCCGACAACGAACAGGATGATGTAAATTCCTACATTCTTCCACGTGGACATGAGCGCTATCGACGGCATTGCCGTGTCCGGATCGACAAGCCATGGGATCTTGGAAACGCCCAGACCGACGAGGAGTCGATTCAATAATCCTGCATCATAGGAATACAATTGCTGCCAGAGAATGGTCACGACAACACCGGATACAACAACGGGCAGAAAATAGAGCGTACGGAAGAAAGATCTGAATCTGAGCTGCGAATTCAGCAACACGGCAAACGATAAAGCGACCATAATCTGAAGCGGGATTTGAATGAGGAGAAACCGGAGCGTGTTTCCCACAGATTTAAAAAAAAGTGGATCTCCCAGGAGACGCTCGAAATTCTTCAGCCCGATCCATTCCATGGGAGTCACGACATTCCAGCGATGAAACATCAGTACAATGGTGAAAACAAGCGGGTATGCGACAAACAGGAAAAAGAAAATGACATAGGGGAGAGAAAGCGCGTACCCTGCTTTGTCATTCCTTGCACTTTTCCGGCTGCTTGCCATATTGAATTCTATTTGTTCCAATCTACAATGAGACGCGCCCGACGCATGGCCTGTTGTACGGCCTCTTCGGGAGTGATTCTTCCGTATACCGCACAAGCCTCGTATTCCTGGGAAAGGGCGTCAAAAATCTCTTTCAGGTCGGGTACGGCATCGACGCCACGAGTGTAGACCGTCTGCTTCGCAAACGTGACCATCTTCGGATTTCTCTCAAAGAAATCAGCGAACAAGGGGTTTGATGTCAAGTCTCCCCGAACCGGAATTTGGTTGGCAATCTCAAGCAACAAAAGGTCATGTTTTGACGTGACTAGAAACTTGAGGAATTCCCACGCCTCCTGAGGGTGCTTGGTGGTCTTAAAAATCGCAATGTTCTTATAGTCGCCGTACGTGTACACCGGACCTCGGGATGAGTCGGGAACGGGGATCGGAGCGACTCCATATCTTACATGAGGAGCCAGTTTTTGCATCGTGGCAATTTGCCAGGCGCCCGCAAAATGCGTCGCTTTGCGCTCCAGGATGAATGGATCACCTCCCTGGAAGAAAGTTCGGGGAAAAAATTCATGAGCGTAACAACTCTGGAAGAATTTGAAAACGTCCCTCGCAGAGTCGTTGTCGAATGCTGGCTCTCCCACTTCGAAGAGCGTGCGACCCCCAGTTGCCGCAATGTAAAAAGGGAAAAAATCAGAAAGCCGCTCCCGCCAGACAGGCCGAATGTCCCTTTCGCCCGCCCATATGTCGATCTGGCCGTCTCCATCCAAATCCCGTGTAAGCTTTTTTGCAGCAGCAAGAAATTCAGAATATGTTCGCGGTATTTCCTTGACTCCTGCCTCTTCAAACATCCGAATATTGTAGAACATCATGACCGGGTTGGTCTTCCAGGGCATCTGGTAATAGTGTCCGTCGTCGGACAGGAATGTTTTGAGGAGATCCCGCGGAGTC
>JACPSI010000013.1 GCA_016193365.1 Ignavibacteriales bacterium | reverse complement strand
TCGATTGCGACAAATATCGCGGTGGGTTTCAAAAAGAAAGGCAACGCCGATAAAGCACGCTGTATGAACTTGACACAAGGTTCGATCGAAGAATGCAGATATGACAACTTCACTTACTGACAACTGATTACTCAAAGATGTTTTCGTCAATCAAGAAAATTCATTTCGTCGGCATCGGCGGCATCGGCATGAGCGGCATCGCTGAAATTCTCCTTGACCAGGGATTTCGCGTGAGCGGCTCGGATAAATCCCTCAGCGAAGTTACAGATCGGCTGAAAAAACTCGGAGCGGAAATTTTTGAAGGGCATCGCCCCGGGAATATCAAAGACGATGTCGACGCGCTCGTGTACTCCTCAGCCGTGACCGTCGAGAATCCCGAAGTCGCTGAAGCACAGAAGCGAAAGATCCCGATTATCCGGCGCGCTGAGATGCTCGCGGAAGTCATGCGTTTGAAATACGGCGTCGGCATTGCCGGTACGCACGGAAAAACAACGACCACATCGATGATCAGCCTTGTGCTCATGGAAGGCGGGCTCGACCCGACCGTCATAGTGGGAGGAAAACTCAGCGGGCTGGGAGGAACGAATGCACGGCTGGGCCACGGTGATTTTATCGTCGTGGAAGCGGACGAGTTCGACCGTTCGTTTTTGTCGATTACGCCAACGATCGCAGTCCTCACGACGCTCGAAACAGACCACCTCGATTGTTATCGCGACCTGGAGGATATCAAAGGAGCTTTCATCCAGTTTGCGTCGAAAGTTCCGTTCTACGGTTTCGTTATCCTCTGTCTCGACGAACCGGCGTTGCTGGACATCATGCCCCAACTCAACAGAAAAAAAATCCTGACGTACGGTTTGAATCCACAAGCCGATATCCAGGCGGCCGACATTCGGCACAAGGACAATACATCAACGTTTACGCTCGTCAAAGACGGGCAGGATGTGGGCCAGATTACGCTTCAGGTGCCGGGAAAACACAATGTGCAGAATTCGCTTGCTGCCATTACAGTCGGGCTTGAGCTCGGCGTCCCGTTCGCAAAAATTAAATCGGGAATAGAGAGATTCAGCGGCGTCTACCGACGGTGGGAGAAAAAAGGGGAAGTCGACGGAATTACGCTGTATGACGATTACGCCCATCACCCCACCGAGTGCAGGGCAACATTGCAGGGAGCAAAATCCGGATGGCGAAGGCGCGTGGTGTGCGTCTTTCAGCCTCATTTATACTCCCGGACACGCGATTTCTATGAAGAGTTCGGAAAGTCCTTTCTGCTTTCCGATGTTCTTGTGGTCACGGATGTCTATCCTGCGCGCGAAGAACCGATTCAAGGCGTCACAGGCGAGCTCATTGCAAATGCAGCAAAGCAGTTCGGCCACAAAGATGTCCATTACATTCCCGACAAGAAAAGCATTCCCGGTGAGTTGAGAAAAATCGTAAAAAAAGGAGACATCGTGATCACGATGGGGGCGGGCGATATTTGGAAATTTGGCGAGGAATTCTTGAAAAAACTTAAAAAACTCAATTAACCAATAACCCGTTGGTTTCCCTCAACGACATAAACAAGTTCTTTCGGGGTCACATCGCGCTGAACGAACCGCTCGCAAAATACACATCCATGCGCGTGGGAGGCCCTGCGGATTATTATGTCGAGCCCGCGGATAAAAATGACGTCGTCGCAATCCTCAAATATTTTCTGGAAAACAATTTTCCGTATCTGATGCTCGGAAGAGGGAGCAATTTGCTTGTGAGCGACGAGGGATATCGGGGTGCGGCGATTAATCTGGAGACCGGACTATCGTCGGTTCGCATGGAAGGCGACCTCGTCGTTGCTGAAGCGGGGGCAATGATCCCAAAGTTTGTGGACTTTGCCGTTCAACATGGCCTCGCGGGAGTGGAAATGCTTGCAGGAATTCCCGGCACCGTCGGGGGAGCCGTGGTCATGAACGCCGGCGCGCACGAAGGAGAATTTGCAGACCATCTCATGGACGTCGAAGTCCTGAGACGAAACGAAGTCCAGCGGATTAAAAAAGAAGACGCTCAATTCGCGTACCGGCGCTCAGGGTTTGCGGGAGACATTGTGCTCAGCGCATCATTCCGGCTTCCTCCTGGAAACAAGGAAGAGCTGATGAAGCGAAGACGTGAGTTGATCATTAAACGAAACGAGTCGCAGCCGCTGGAGCTGCCGAATTCCGGCAGCATGTTCAAGAACCCGCCGAATAGCTTTGCGGCAAGGCTCATTGAACAAGCGGGGTTGAAAGGAAAACGCATTGGGAATGCGCAGATTTCCGAGAAGCATGCAAATTTTATCGTGAATCTGGGCGGCGCAAAAGCGTTGGATGTCATGCAGTTGCTCGACCTTGCGCAACGCACCGTCTATCAAAACACCGGGATCATGCTGGAGCTCGAAGTAAAACGCATCGGCTTTCCCCAGGATGTTGCAGAGAAAACATCATGAGCGAGCGTCGCGCAAAACGGGGATGGCTCTGGGCTCTTCTGGTCATGACGCTCGGGCTCATAGCGTTCTCCAATTATTGGAAGTCCAGCCTGAAGCTCAAAGAAATCGTGATTGAGGGAACGAGAATTGTGGACAAGAATGAGCTGCTTCAATTGTCGCAGGTGCAAACAGGAACATTGCTGTATGACGTGGATCTCACTGCGGTGCAAAAGAATGTCCTGAGCCATCATTATGTCAAAGACGTTACCGTCGAGCGCAATCTCCCGTCATCCATCAGGGTCTCAATTACCGAGCGGCTTCCCCTTGCTCTTGTGAACGGAAGTGAAATCAAATATCTGGACGAGGAGGGTGTTGTGCTGCCGCATTCGGTTTCCAAAGCGCTCTTTGACCTGCCCGTGTTGAGCGGCGTACCGGCCTCTGTGACGATGAAGCTTGGGTCCCGTATCGGCAATCAGGATGTACAGGAGGCTTTGTCAATACTCTCAACGGCGAAGCTTGTGAGCAGGGAACTTTTTCATCTCATCTCCGAAGTCCAGATTCGTCGCGGGGATATTGTCCTGTATTCCGCCGAATGGGGAGTGCCGATTATTTTTGGAAGGGGAGAGGCCCCGGCGAAGCTGGTTCGGCTGGAAACGTTCTGGAACGAAATCGTGAGGGAACGCGGAGCGCAGAATTTGCAATACGTAGATTTGCGGTACGACGACCAGGTGGTCGTTCGATGGAAAATGTAAATACAGAATCTTGAAAAAGTCTCATGCAAGGAAACTCTATGGAACATAATATCGCTGTCGGTCTCGATATCGGGACAACGAAAGTCTGCGCCATCGTGGCGTCGCCCGATGAAACCATCCCGGGGAAACTGAAAGTGCTCGGCATCGGCCGGAGCCAGTCGGACGGACTCACGCGCGGAGTAGTTACCAACATTGAAAAAACTGTGCGCTCGATTCAAAACGCCGTCCAGGAGGCGCAAGCGCAATCCGGCGTAAAGATCAACGCCGTCACGGTGGGCATTGCCGGGGACCATATTCAGAGCTTCCAGAGCCGGGGCGTCGTCACGATCAGCCGCCCGGAGAATGAAATCACGCAGGAGGATGTCGACCGCCTCATTGAAGATACAAAGCGTGTCGCGCTGCCTCTCGACCGGAAAATTATTCACGTCATCCCCCAGCAGTTTATCGTGGACGGCCAGGACGGCATCTACGACCCCGTCGGCATGTCGGGAGTGAGGATGGAAGCCATCGTCCATATTGTCACGGGACTCGTAACGGCCGCGCAAAACATTTACAAGTGTGTCCAGCGCGCAGGATTGCAGGTGAACGACATGGTCCTTGAGCCTCTTGCATCAAGTTATGCGGTGCTCGATGACGAAGAAAAGGAAGTCGGCGTTGCGCTGCTCGACATCGGAGGCGGCACAACAGACCTCGCGGTCTTCGAAGAACGGACGATTCGACATACGGCAGTCATCGGCATCGCGGGGAAAAAAGTGACAGACGATATTCGAAAAGGGTTTGGCGTTCTCACAGACCAGGCCGAACGGCTGAAAGTCGAGAACGGTTTTGCCTATGAGCCGGCAGTGATGGACAACCATCCCATCACGCTTCCCGGTATTGGAGGCCGGCCGCCGATAGAAATCGACAAGAAACTCCTGTGCAAAGTCATTCAGCCTCGCATGGAAGAAATCCTCGAATTTGCATCGATGGAAATCAAGCGGTCGGGATACTCACGGCATCTCTCCGCTGGCGTGGTGCTGACGGGCGGCGGGTCGCTCATCAAAGGGACATCCGAGTTGGCAAAAGAGGTCCTCGGCATGCCAGTCAAGATCGGCATTCCATCAGGATTTGCAGCAGGCTTCGTCCGCGAAATCGAAAACCCGATCTACGCGACCGGCGTTGGGCTTGTTATCCACGAATTGAAACATCGTGACCGCTCGGCCATCACCGCATCTATGTCGAATGGAAAAGGGAAGGGTTCATTGAAGAACATTTTTGAGCGCATGAAGTTATGGTTCGACGAATTATAGAAATTACTAATCACCAATTAACCAATTAACCAAGTAAGGAGACTTACCGTGATAGAACTAGACACCCTGGCTGGACGAGGTGCAAAGATTCGAGTGGTTGGTGTCGGAGGAGGTGGCAATAATGCCGTCAATAGCATGATTGACAAAGGACTTGCGGGAGTTGATTTTGTCGCGATCAACACCGACCTCCAGGCGCTCGAGCGCAACAAAGCGTCCGGGAAGATTCAGATCGGCAAAAACCTCACACGCGGACTCGGTGCCGGATCCGACCCCACCATCGGATACCGAGCCGTCGAAGAAGACCGTGAGGAAATTGCGCGCTCGCTGACCGGATGCGACATGGTCTTTATCACGGCAGGAATGGGCGGAGGAACGGGCACGGGCGGAGGCCCTCTAGTGGCAAACATCGCCAAGAGCATCGGGGCGCTCGTGGTGGGTATCGTCACCATCCCGTTTGCAAGCGAAGGCAAGAAACGTAAAGCGCAGGCCGACATCGGCATCGAAGAGATGAAAAAGCAAGTCGACACGCTGATTGCGATCCCGAATCAGAAATTACTGGATATCATCGACCGGCGGACTCCCGTGACCGAAGCGTTCGAGATCTGCAACCAGGTTTTGTACAACGCGACGCGCGGAATTTCGGAAGTCATTACAGTTCCGGGCTATATTAACGTCGATTTTGCCGACGTTCGCACGATCATGCGTGAAATGGGCGATGCCCTCATGGGTACAGGAATAGCCTCGGGCGAGAACCGCGCTGTGGAAGCTTCTCATGCGGCGATTTCCAGCCCGTTGCTCGATGGCATTTCGATTGCCGGTGCTCAGGGTATTCTCATCAATATTACGGGCGGCAGAAACCTGAGCCTGATGGAAGTCGACGAAGCGACAAAAATCATCCATGACGCTGCAGGCGAAGAGGCGAACGTGATCCTTGGAACGGTGATCGATGAAAACATGAAAGAGGACATCATGGTGACGGTGATTGCAACCGGGTTCAACAAAAAAGTCGCGGTCGCCCAGCCAAAACCAAAACCGGCCGCAAGCTTGGTAGACCGGATTCCGTCCGGGCCCGCGGACTTGCAAAAATACGACGAGCCGACATTCCGTCGGAAAGGGATCGAATTGCCGCTGAATCCGGCACGGGCGGAGGAAGAACGGGAAAAAGAAAAAGGAGATTCCGAGAAGCCGGCGTTTTTGAGAAAGATTATGGATTGAACAGCAGAACAGACTTCAACATTCGATATTCACTTCTGAATGGCGACAATCGAATAATGAATAACGAATGTTGAAGGCGTAAGAGTCTCCTCACACAGCATAAACAACTTGATCATTGGGTATTCGAAGTTGGAAATTGAACATTCTCTGATGAATATCGAATATCCAATGTCCAATGTAGAATTTTAAGAAGTGAAGTACCTCTCCTCACACGGTGGGTGTGCGGAGTACCAACGAACTCCGACCTCTGGCATTTTGAAACACGCCGGAACGTCGGAGTTCTTCATCTAAGCCATCCTCGTTGCTTCTCTTCCCCGCGTTTTCTACATTGAATTCAATGAAAGTATTTGATTTCTCAGTTAAATCGGCGTTTACTATTGTCGTGGTCATTGCATCAACAATTGAAGCCGGTGCACAGCCGCGCATCGAATCCCAGTTTCGCATTGCAAGACTCAAATATGGCGGTGGAGGTGATTGGTACAACGACCCGTCCGCAGAAGTGAATTTGTTGAGATTCGTCCAGCAGAACACGAACATCGAGGTCGACCCGCGCTACGAGTTTGTCGACCTCTCAAGCGAAAAGCTCTTTACGTATCCGTTTCTGTTTCTCACGGGACATGGAAACGTAGTGTTCTCGGAAGTTGAAGTGCAGCGCCTCCGCACGTACCTGACAAACGGCGGGTTTTTGTATGTGGACGATGACTACGGCTTGGACAAATCCTTCCGCCGCGAAATCAAGCGCGTGTTCCCGGAACAACAACTCGTTGAGCTTCCCTTCAGTTATGGCTTGTACCACTGCCATTTCAGTTTTCCGAACGGCGTCCCGAAAACGCATGAGCATGACGCAAAGCCCGCGCAGGGGTTTGGGGTCTTTTACAAAAACCGACTCGTTGTCTATTATACGTACGAATCAAACCCCAGCGACGGCTGGGCGGACCCTGAAATTCACAAGGACCCCCAGGCTGTGCGACAGGAATCGCTCAGGTTCGGAACAAACATCGTCGTGTGGGCGTTGACTCACTAAACCCATGTCTCCTTCTGTTTCAATTTTGCAGGATATCAGAAAGCGTCTGGAGAAAACTCGCTCCCGAACGCTGGCAACAGAGATGCAACACGGCCTGTTTCTCCTTGCGTCTTTTATACTGGGGAGTGTCTCCTCGCTCGCGTTGCTCGAAGCAACCTTTGAGTTTAACAGTTCTGTGAGAACAGCACTTTTCTTCGTGTCCCTCTTTGCCCTCATATCTCTCGCCGTCTGGTTTGGTGCGCTGCCTCTGCTCAAGATTCTTCGTGTCGTCCCTGCGCAAAACGACTTCGAGCTTGCCGGAAGAATCGGAAAATTCTTTCCTCAAATAAGGGATCGACTCCTTAACCTTCTTCAGCTTGACCACGAAATTCGTATGGGCTCTTCCCCTTACTCTGCAGCACTTGTCGACGCATCTTTTCAAGATCTGGCAACCGGAGCCCGGGGGTTGGATTTCGCAGCTTCTGTCGATACTAGGAGAGCGAGCAAATGGAGAAAGTTGAACCTGATTGTGGCAACCTTGTGCATCCTGTGTCTTGTAAGTTTTCCGACGACGTTGGGAAGTTCCCTCTATCGCCTTCTGCATTTTGAGCGCGAGTTTGTACCGCCCGCTGAATTCACCTTTGAAATCTTGCCAGGGAACAAAGAGGTCGTGAAAGGAGAAAATGTCGAGGTGCAGGTGAGGGCTCGTTCTTCCACTCGACCCGCAGAAATGATAAAGGAACTTTCTCTTTTCCATCGTGCCGAGGGCCAGACGAATTTCGACCGCGCAAGAGTCAGGCCGGATTCGTCGGGCGCATTTCACACCGTTCTGGCCAATGTGCGGGCCTCAACAATGTACTTTGCACAGGTGGAAGATGTACAGAGCGAGTGGTACGAGCTGAAAGCAGTGGACCGCCCGATCCTTCATTCGTTCCGTGTCCGGCTCGATTTTCCGCCGTACACAAAACTTCCGCCAAGGATTCAGGAAGAATTCATCGGCGACATTACGGCGCTCGCAGGTACGAGAGTATCCATAAGCGGTTCTGCAAGTAAAGAGCTTCACGAGGCGACAATCGTTTTTGGAAACGGTTGGAACAGAGAGGTCGCTGTTTCCGGCGAGAGGTTTTCTTCAGCTTTCACCCTGGACGTTGAAACATCCTACTTTCTGCACATGAAAGATGCCGAAGGCCTGTCGAACCTGGACCCCGTCCACTATCAGCTGAAAGTCGTCCCTGACGAATCTCCCGTCATTTCCATTGTCAAACCCGGACGCAACCTGGACATTGCCGGCACGCAATCGCTGGATGTGCTCATTCAAGCCCGTGACGATTTCGGGTTCTCTCAGCTTCGATTAGGCCATCGCCTCATCCATTCTCGTTACGAACAGCCTTCACGCGTCTACAAGTACGTCCCGATTCAAATACCGTCGGCTGGGGAGGGCCAGGTGCAAGTTTCTTTCACATGGAATCTTTCCGGGCTGGACCTTGTGCCGGAGGACGTCGTGGAATACTTTGCCGAGGTGTTCGACAACGATGTGGTGCGTGGGCCGAAGAGCGCCCGGAGCGCCGTTTTCCTAATTCGCCTGCCGTCGCTCGAAGAGGTCTTTACCGACGTTAACAAAGGCCACGAACAATCGCTGGACGAATTGAAACAGGCACTCGAAACCGCCAAAGAGTTAAAAGAAAACATCGAGTCGATTAATCAGGATCTCAAAAAGAACAAGGATTTTGACTGGCAGAAACAGAAAAAGCTGGAGGAAATGGCGAAGAAATACCAGGACGTGCAGAAGAAACTCGAGGATGTCAAATCGAGAGTGGATCAGATGGTTCAAAAAATGGACCAGCAGGGAGTCCTCTCGAAAGAGACGATGGAAAAATATCTCGAGCTCCAGCAGCTTTTTGAACAACTCAATTCGGAGGAAATGCAGAAAATCGCCAGGCAGATGCAGCAGGCTATGCAGAATGTTAACAAAGACCAGCTCCGCCAAGCCTTGCAGCGGATGACATTTTCCGAAGAGCGGTTTCGCCAGAGCATCGAACGGACGATCAATCTCCTGAAACGCATTCAGGTTGAGCAGAAGCTCGAAGAAGTGAAAAAGCGCACAGAAGAACTGGCTGAGACGCAGAAGCAATTACTTGAGGAATCAAAGAAGGCCGGGCAAAGCGCCGAAAAGCAGAATGAACTCGCTAAGCAGCAGGAAGACCTGGCACGAAAACAGGCGGCGATGGAAAAAGCAGCGCAGGACCTCCAGAAGCGCATGGAGGAATTTTTCGCAGAGATGCCCGCCGACAAAATGCGTCAGCTCAATGAACAGATGATGCAGCAGAAGCTCGGCCAGCACATGACGGCCGCGGCTCAGCACATGCGTCAGGGGCATCAGCAGCAGGCGCAGCAGCTCCAGCAACGGTCACAGGAGCAGCTTGCGGAATTCGCGCAGAAGCTGGATGCACTTCAGCAGGAAATGCTTCAAAAGAACGCGCAGTATGTGATGAACGAGATGCGAAGGGCCATCAACAATCTGCTTGAGCTTTCCAAACGGGAGGAAGAGCTCAAGCAGCAATCTCAGAGCGCCCCGCCGAATTCACCGCAGCTGAGACAGAACGCTCAGGACCAGATGCGCGTCATGCAGGACCTCGGAAATGTTATTCAGGGTCTCAGCGAGGTCTCGCAGCGCTCGTTTGCCATCACACCGGAAATGGGGCAGAGCATCGGGGAGGCGTTGAGTCGGATGCAAAACGCTATGCGGAACCTCGACATCCGCAGCGGGACCTCCGCCTCGCAGGAACAAACCGCTGCCATGGCGGCGCTGAACAAGGCGACCATTCAGCTCCAGGGCGCATTGCAGGCGATGATGCAGGGTGGCCAGGGCGGTGGCATGGGAAGCCTCCTCGGCCAGCTGCAGGCGATGGCGGGACAGCAAATGTCGATTAACCAGCAGACCGTTTCCATGCAACAAGCGGCCGATGCCGCCCGGCTTGCCCAGGAGCAGGAAGCCGTGAGAAAATCTCTCGGTCAACTGAATAAAGAAGCGCAGGCATCCGGTGAACAAAAGAAGCTGCTGGGAGACCTTGATAAAATCGCAGAAGACATGAAAGAAGTGGTCCGCAACCTCGAGCAGAACAACGTCAACCCCGAGACGATTCAGAAGCAGGAGCGGATTCTCTCCCGCCTCCTCGACGCGTCGAAATCCATGCGTGAACGGGATTTCGAAAAGCGACGCAAGGCGGAGACAGGGACCCAGGTTGCACGGCGAAGTCCCGCCGAGTTGGATGTGAATACCCTGGAGGGGAAAAACCGCCTCAGGGAAGATTTGCTGAAGGCTCTGGAGCAAGGCTACGCAAGGGACTACAAGGAGCTCATCCGAAAATACTTTGAGGAATTAGAAAAGATTCAAAAGGGTGAGCATTAGGCTGATTTCGGTTGACGATTTCAGGGAACGTTCATGAAGATATGGCTTTCTCAGTTTTGGAGGCTCACGTTCATCACGTTCATGGGTTTGCTTGGCAGCGTCACCCTGGGGTTGATGCGGTATGGGGGAAGTGTTCTCGACCCCTCCGAGATTGCGTTCGCATATGTCGCTTTTGGGTTAAGCGGTTCTTTTATTTTTGCTTTTTATCACGTCCGTGGGCTGTCAAACACGATTACGGCAGCCGTTTCAGTGAGTGCTCTGCAGTTTGTCGCAAGCGTGAGTTATATCCCGGTGTTGAATTCTGCAATCTGGTCGTTTGGAGTGAATTTATCAGTTGTGGCTCTCGCGTTTCTCTTTGAACGAAGATTGGCCTCGTTCAAGCAACTGAAATTTATTATCGTCGGCCTCGTCTATGGCTCGTTATTTGTCCTGCTCACACTCCTTGTCGCAATGCTGACAAAAGTCGCCTCAATGCCGGCCGAGGTGTTCCATGAAAATTTCGTAGATGGATTGCTGATCGGTCTCGGGTTGGGGGTTGGCGCGGAAGTTGCAGAATCGTTCATTCATTCCATCGAACAGAGACATTGATTCCTACCCATCAATCCACAAATCCACTTACAGTATTATAAGAGATAACCGCTTTCACCGTGCTGACTCAGGTCCAGCCCCTCCATTTCATGCTCACTCTTCACGCGTAATCCGACCGTCCGATCAACGATTTTAAGGATAATCCACGATACTGCGAAGGAGTAGATGCTCGCAGCGAGAACACTCATCGCCTGCGCAGCGAGAAGGCTAAGATTCCCATGCATGAGTCCATCGTTGCCGAGCGCATTGACGGCCTTTGATGCAAACACACCCGTAGCAAGAGCGCCCCACATTCCGCCGACGCCGTGAATGCCGACCGCATCGAGCGAATCGTCGTAGCCAAGGTTGTTTTTCATATTCACACCTCCGTAACAGAGCAACCCCGCCAGCGCGCCGATGGCCATGGCGGAACCAGGATCAACGTAGCCCGAAGCAGGCGTGATTGCAACAAGCCCGGCGAGTGAACCGGAAGCAGCCCCCAACAGCGTGGGTTTTCCGCGGTGAATCCATTCCGTCAAAAGCCAGGACAATGTCGCTGCTGAGGCCGCAACGTGTGTGGCGACGAATGCTGTTGTTGCAAGCGCACCCGACGCAATCGCACTGCCACCGTTAAAACCAAACCACCCGAACCAAAGCAATGCTGCTCCCAGTAATGTCATCGTCATATTATGGGGAGGCATGATTTCGTGCCCGTAGCCCCTTCGTTTCCCGATAACGAGCACGGCTGCCAGCGCAGAAACCCCCGAACTGATATGCACGACGAGACCGCCGGCAAAATCGAGCGCTCCCAGGTTCTTGACCCATCCCCCTACGGCCCAGACCCAGTGTGCGATTGGCGCATAGACGAATGTCGACCATAGCAGAATGAACACCACATAGGCGCTGAACTTCAACCTCTCTGCGAAAGCACCGCTTATGAGAGCAGGTGTGATGACGGCAAACATCATTTGAAACATCATGAATGCCTGGTGTGGCACCGTTGGCGCGTAATCAGGATGAGGCTCGAGTGTCACATGCCTGAGTGCTGCCCAATCAAGGCTGCCTATCACATGGCCGACGTCAGGTCCGAAGGCAAGGCTGTAACCAAACAGCACCCACTGAATGCTGACGAGACCAAGGGCGATGAAACTCTGCATAATCGTCCCGAGGACATTCTTTCGCCGGACCATTCCGCCGTAGAAGAGTGACAAGCCAGGAGTCATCAGCATGACGAGGGCTGTCGAGATGAGAAGCCAGGTCGTGTCGCCGGTGTCGATCTTCATCACAGAGCTTCCTCCCCGACCTCCTCGGTTCTCACACGGATGACTTCTTCCACAGGGAGAACAAAGATCTTGCCGTCGCCGACTTCGCCTGTTTTTGCGCACTTGATGATCGTCGAGAGTGCGGATTCAAGGCGCTGTTCCGGCACAACGAGTTCGACTTTGACCTTCGGGAGAAAGTCGATTCTGTACTCAGAGCCTCGATAGACCTCAGTATGTCCCTTCTGCCTGCCGAATCCCTTTACCTCAGTAAGCGTCATTCCTAGGAACCCGGCTTCAGAAAGAGCCTCTCGAACGTCATCAAGTTTGTGCGGACGAATAATTGCTTCAATTTCCTTGAGCATTGTGACTGGTCCATAAATTTATTAAGATATCGTCAGATTTTCAGTAATTAGGAAGGTAAATCATTATCAATACCTTAATAATATAAGTATTCTGAAAAAAAGTCAAGAAATTTTGAAATAGTGTTAGCCCACCGCCAAAGGAGCAGGAGCTGAGCTAGGACGATGCGAAAAGGCAAAGCTGACATTCTCCGTTGCACAATTTCGAGTTTTGGTGTACTTTCGAACATTTCGCAGACCAGGAAAACAAATGAAATTCCTTGCAGCGATTCTGTGGTTGGCGTTCCTTTCAAATTCGGCTTTGTTGGCTGACACGTCGAAAGTCCGGTCGCAGAATCCTTCTCCCATGATTGAGCACACAAGGAAACACGAGCGAATTCTCGCCAAAGAACTCGCTGGGCTAAAACTCGCAATCCAAACTGTTCTTCCGAAGCCGGTGGAAGTGTTCATTCCTCAAAAGAGTCAGCAATCCGATTCATTTGACGTGCTCGTTCATTTTCTCGGGGCGAATTACATTGTCCAGACTGCTGCAGCAGAATATGAAGGGAACCTCGTGTGCGCTATGGTCAACCTCGGAGCCGGGTCAAAAGTCTTCAATGACGCCTTTATCGATACGAACACATTCGCTCGTCTTATCGATTCGATAAGCGTGGCGACATCAACCGCTCTTCAGAGAAAGATTTCGTTCCGAAGGGTTTTCCTCAGCGGCTTCAGCGCAGGTTATGGAGCAATCAGACGGATCATGAGTTCTGCTCAAAACTACGCCCGGGTGGACGCAGTCCTGCTGCTCGACGGCATTCATGCGGGCTATGTTCCAGACGGAAAAGTACTGGCCGAGGGAGGCATCGTCGATTCGTCTGACCTGGAGCTTTACCTCAAACTGGCAAAGGATGCCAGTCGTGTGGAATCGCGAAAACAGTTCTTGATTACCCATTCCGAAATCTTTCCGGGAACGTACGTGAGCACAACAGAGGCGACCGATTATTTACTGGCGAAGCTTGGAATGACCCGCACGCCAGTTTTAGCCTGGGGGCCTTTAGGCATGCAGCAATTGAGTGAAGCAAAGAAAGACCATTTTGCCATCCTGGGATTTGCGGGTAATACCGCGCCCGACCACGTTGACCACCTCCATGCACTCTCGTATTTTCTCCGAATCCTTTCACAACTGTGAGATCGTTTTTTTTGACACAACATGCGGAAATCCGAGAGTGTAAGACCCCTTTCGCTCATTCCCGGAAAAAAAGTTTAACTTTCTTCAACAAACAGCCTGAACTCCGGCCCCTGCGGTAAATCAAAAATCTTTGACGCCCATTCCTTACAAAGCCTTTTCAAAGCATTAAGAGTGGGTTCGATCTATTGCATTACGATGAGGGGAGAGGTCTACCAAGAACTACCACTGCTCCTGGCCGTAACCACCAGATCAAGTCCCTCGCGCGCGATGGCATGAGTGCCGGAGAGAGGGGCCACCTCTTGCACAATCCCGGAAGGGGTGTGAGCTTTTGATTTTCTTTTCCTCACCGAACTGTCATTGCCCATGGTTTTATGTCTCAACTTTTATTGTCTCTTTTGGCAATTTTTCCTAACTTGATTCGCGAATTTTCTTCATGAGCCCCACCAACGTTTTTGTCACCGGAGCAACAGGCTTCATCGGCACCAAACTTGTCAACGAACTGGTGCGGCGCGGCCACACCGTCCATGCCCTCACACGGGCAACAAGCAATCGTCAGAACCTCGAACATGAGCGAATTCAGCTTGTTCAAGGCGATATTATGGATAGGGATTCCCTCCGCCGCGGCATGGAAGGATGTGCGCAGGTGTATCATCTTGCCGCGTATGCAAAGAACTGGGCTCCCAACCCGAAGGTATTCTTCAAGCAGAACATCGACGGAATGAGGAACGTGTTTGATGCTGCGAAGGAGGCTGGGGTTCAGCGCGTCGTGTTGACTTCAACGATTGTGACATTCGGCCCGACACGGCCGGGCGAAATTGGCGACGAACAAATGCCCAGAATTACTCCGCACTATTACACGGAATATGAGGAAAGCAAAGCTCTGGCCGAGCAGGAAGCGATCAAGTATGCCGCAAAGGGTTTTCCCGTCGTGATTGTAAACCCGACGAGAGTCTATGGCCCCGGAAAGATGACGGAAGGCAACTCGGTGAGTATTATGATCGACATGTACGACCGCGGCAAGGTGCCGGTGCTGCTCAACGGCGGCGTAAACGTCGGAAACTACGCTCTCGTGGACGACCTCGTGCGAGGCCATATTCTCGCGATGGAAAAAGGAAGAATCGGTGAACGCTACATCCTCGGCGGAGAAAACGTGTCGCTCAAAGGCCTCTTCAGACTCGTCGATGAAGTCAGCGGTAAGAAACACTTTCAAATCAGCCTTCACCCGAAAATCGCGATGGCCTACGGTTACGAGGAGCTCTTTAAGGCGAAAGTGTTCGGCTTCTATCCGCAAATTACACCCGGTTGGGTTGAAACATTTCTGCAGGATTGGGCGTACTCCTGCGGAAAAAGCCGAACGAGAACTTGGTTACACCATCACACCGTTGAAGGAGGGGATTAGATTGACCTACGAGTGGGTGCTTCAGCAGCGTAAAAACCATCGATGAAACGGTTCGAGAATTCTCTTTCACTCAAAGGCCTCTTCACCGCCGACAACAAGAAGCCGACCCTCGTCCTTTTTCTCATCCCGTTTCTCCTCACGACGTTCAAATACTACGGATCCAAGAGTTTCTTTCTTGCCGAAGTTTTCCCAAGATTTCCGGTCGTTGAAAACGCAGAACTTGGCGCAGAATATTACGCTTTTGCTTCGTCATTCCTTCTGCTCGGCCTCGTTCCTCTGATAATCATAAAGTTCGTTTTCAGGGAAGCATTTTCTTCGTACGGGATGGCGATCGGTGACTGGAAATTCGGCTTGAAAGCCGTTGCTGTTCTGGCGCCGGTAATGATTCTCTCCACCTATCCTTCATCCAAAATGTCCCAGTTTCTTACGGAATATCCTCTTTACAAAGGTGCTGGAGAAAACGCAATGACGTTCTTGAGTCACGCAGGACGTTACCTGTTTTTTTACATAGGGTGGGAGATTTGTTTCCGAGGGTTTATGCAATTCGGCCTCAGGGAAAAACTCGGCGACTGGAACGCCATTCTCGTGCAAACGATGGCCTCATGTCTGGTCCACATCGGCAAGCCGGACGGCGAGATTTATATGTCGATCATCGGAGGCATCGTCTGGGGAATCGTTGCGTTTCGCGCGAAATCGATACTCTATATCATTCTCGTCCACTGGCTGCTTGGTGTGTCGCTGGATTTCTTCATCTGTTTCACATAACCTGATTCCCCTGTGACTTCAAAGATCCTTTCCATTGGACGTATTCAACTTCGCGCCACCGACGGCCTCATCCTGGCAACGCTGGCATTCTTCACCGTTCTTTCTGTGTTGTTCATGGTCGAGGGCTGGGTGATGCTTGTTCTCAAGAATGTTGCAGTTGCGGCAGCATACGTCGTGTTCAACGCTTTTTCGGAACGCGTCCAGCACAAATTTTGGAGGTTCTTCGTCCGCGTGGCCGCGGTGACGCTCACGTATGCGTATCTCTTCGGTGCCGTCGACAAGCTTCAGCTGATTATCCACGACCGCTGGCTTGACGAATATGTGACTGACTTCGAGCAGTACATCTTCGGCGTCCAGCCGACGCTCTGGCTGCAGGAGTACACCACGCCGGCACTCACCGAATGGATGATGTTCTCGTACGTCATTTACGTGCCGATGTACCCGGTTCTCTGTGGAATCATCTATTACCTGCATGGTGAGCTCGCCATGGAGGATTATTTTTTTACGCTGGGTTTCACGAATATCCTTTGCGACATTGGCTTTATCCTGTTTCCCGTTGCAGGGCCGCTGCCGTACATCGGACATTTGTACACAGTCCCTCTCGATGGATATGTCTGGACGTATCTGGGTGAGCTCATGCGCTCACAATTGCATTACATTGGCGGAACGATCCCGAGCCCCCATTGTGCCGCGGCGACGATCATGTGGATCATGGCGTACAGGTATTATCGCCCCGCGTTTTACGTGCTTATTCCCATCGTTCTTTCTCTGTATGTTTCAACGTTCTACGGTCGATACCATTACGTGACAGATGCCGTTCTCGGTGTTGCAGTTGCATTCGTGGCGTTAACGTTCGTTCCTATCATGGTGAAATTGTGGGAAAGAATCGGCAGCGGAATTCCGGTGCCTGTCAACGTCGAGAAACCGACACGCGGTGCAACCTAATCTGAAGGAGTGTCTATGAAACACCAGATGCGAATTCTTTGCGCGATTTTTGCCGTCACGCTGTTTTCCTGCCAACCGGTGGATGTGATCCTGGACGTTGTGATCACTGGAGGAAAAATCGTCGACGGCACAGGAAATCCATGGTTCGCAGGCGACATCGGGATTCAGGGAGAGCGAATCGTTGCCGTCGGCAAGCTCAAGGGAATGACGGCGAAGCGCACGATTGATGCAAGCAGAAAAATCGTTGCGCCCGGGTTTATCGACATGCTGGGCCAATCCGGCCGCTCGTTGCTTGTTGACAACCGGGCCATGAGCAAAATCTCGCAGGGCATAACAACAGAGATCACAGGGGAGGGCGCTTCGGTTGCCCCCGTCAACGACAACATTCTGAGAGAATGGAAACCGTTTCTCGATAAGCACAACATAAAAATTGACTGGAGCGATTTCGAAGGATATTTCCGCCGTCTGGAAGAAAACAAGTCGGCGATGAACCTTGCTTCGTTTGTCGGAGCGACGCAGGTGCGTGCCTATGTCATCGGCTACGACAACCGGGAGCCAACGACTCAAGAACTTGAGTACATGAAAGAACTTATTCGAACCGCAATGCGGCAGGGGGCTCTGGGCGTGAGCACGTCGTTGATCTATGCGCCTGCTATCTATGCTCAAACGCCCGAATTAATGGAACTTGCCAAAGCCGCGGCGGAATTTGGAGGGATGTACATTTCGCACATCCGTGATGAAGGAGACGTGGGAAAACAAACGGAGGCAGTGTTCGAGGCTGCCGACATTGCGCAAGCGGCGAATTGTCCGGTCGAAATCTGGCATTTGAAAGTCGCCGGCAAACAGAATTGGGGAACGATGAACAAAATCGTGAACCTGATCAGGGACCAACGTGAGCGCGGAATCGACATGGCGGCCAATGTGTATCCCTACACGGCGAGTTCGAATTCTCTTGACGAGTCCATCCCCGGCTGGGTTCATGACGGGGGAACAGCGAAACTCCTTGAACGCCTCGCCGACAAAGCAACGCGAAAAAGAATCAGGGATGAGCTCAGACAAAGCAACAAACGAACCGGCATCGACTTTGAAGGCATCATGATAGCTCAAGTGGCGAACCGGGAACTCAAACAATTTGAGGGAAAACGGCTTAGTGAGGTTGCCAGAAGCTGGAAAATGGATTCGTACGAGGCAATGTTCGATTTCATACTGAAGGATTCTTCAAGGACTTCTCGAATCAAGTTCTCCATGAACGAACAAGACCTTCGCCTTGCGATGGGGCAGCCGTGGACGAGTTTTTGTACGGATGCAGGCAACAGAGCTGCAGACGGCCCACTCTTTGAGGGAAAGCCGCATCCTCGAGCGTATGGGAGCTTCACGCGCGTGCTCGGCAGGTATGTCCGGGGGAACAATCTGTTTTCACTTGAGGAGGCCATCCGGAAAATGACTTCTTTGCCGGCAAATAGAGTCGGATTACGAGATCGCGGAATTCTCAGGCCGGGAACGTATGCAGACGTCGTTGTTTTTGACCCGAACACGGTGATAGACAAGGCAACCTTTGAAAATCCGCACCAGTATTCTGACGGGATTGAATACGTGTTTGTGAACGGCAAGCCCGTGTGGGAAAACGGCACATTCACGGGAAATTTGCCCGGCAAAGTCCTCCGGGGACCGGGATATAAGAAATGACGGACAATCCGTTTACCTCCAGCCTCCCAACGACATATATTCATAGCCAACCAAAACTGAACACAAAGGAAAAACAATAGCTATGAATATCAAAAGAATCGCCTTCTATTTCTTCGGTCCAGGCTTGCTTTTCTCCATTGCTCACAGCCAGCCTAAGCCACATACCGCGGGAGAGCGCACTGCGGTCGACCTTACTGTGTACAACATGAACCTCGCTCTCGTCCGTGAAGAACGGACCATGAATTTCGAGCGAGGCATGAACCGTGTCGTTGTGCCCGACATACCAGCCACCATCGACGGAACGTCCCTGCATTTCACGAGCAAAATCGATGCGAGCTCGGTGAAAGTTCTGGAACAGAATTTCCAGTATGATTTGGTCCACCACGCAAAACTTCTTGAAAAATACATCGGCAAGGAAGTGGAATTCGTGCGTCTCAATGAACAGACGAAACAAGAATACGCCGTGAAAGGGAGGCTGCTCGCCACGGGGTGGCAGCAGCACGCGGGAAACCAGTACTCTTACTCCGGACAAATGATTGCCGAAGTAAACGGGAAGGTCGAAATCAATCCAAGCGGCCGGCTGGTACTGCCGAGTTTACCCGAAGGGCTGATTCTCAAGCCGCAATTGGAGTGGCTTGTCAACTCGACAAGATCCGGCCAACAAAAAACGGAGATCAGCTACCTCGCGAACCAGCTGTCATGGAGCTGCGACTACGTTGCTGTTCTCAACGCAAACGACACACGGCTTGACCTCACGGGATGGGTAACCCTGAAGAACAACTCAGGGACGACGTTCAAAAACGCCGGATTGAAGCTCGTTGCGGGTGACGTCAACGTTGTCCGTCAGCCCGATTATGAGGCTATGAACGGCCTCGCGATGCGGGCACAAGTTGCTCAACCCCAGTTTTCCCAGAAAGAATTGTTCGAGTACAAACTCTACTCGTTGCAGCGCAAAACAGATATTGCGGACAATGAAACGAAACAAATCGAGCTGGCCTCTGCAAGTAATGTTGCGGCAAAGAAAGTCTTCGTTTATGACGGCCTGGCCGGTTCCTGGCGCTCGTGGTACCGCAATTATTCCTATCGGGAACAGGGAAGCTTTGGACAGCAATCCAACCAGAAAGTCGGAGTTTTTGTCATGTTCAAGAACGAAGAAAAAGCGGGGCTCGGTATCCCGCTGCCCAAGGGAAAAGTGAGAGTGTACAAAAAAGATGATGAAGAAAAGGAGCAATTTATTGGCGAAGATCAGATCGACCATACGCCAAAAGATGAGGAATTGAAGCTCTACCTAGGCAATGCGTTTGACATTGTCGGTTCACGCGTCCAGAAGGAATTCAAAACGGTTGTTTCAGGACACGTCTTCGAAGAAACGTTCGAAATCAAGATTCGCAACCATAAAGACGAACCCGTTGATGTGCTTGTCTATGAGCATCCCTGGAGATGGAACGAGTGGGAGATCACCAAACAGAACACGGAGTGGGAAAAGGTGGATCAGTCGACGATAAAATTTCTGGCGAGAGTGAAAAAGGACGAGGAGAAGAAGATTACGTATACAATCAGGTATTCGTGGTGACGTGGAAGTCCGATCTCTAGGGAGGGAAGTGCGTGGCTGATCGGACTTCTTTCTCGTTATCCAAACAAGTACTTCTCCAGCTTATTCTCCATCCTCAGCTCGCTCTCATAGTCCATTACGAATGATCTGTATCCTTGCGCCGAACCAAAAAGGTTGTCGCGGAGCGTGGTCTTAATCGATTTTGAATCTGTTGTCGAAATCCAGTCAGTGTAATCAGAATATTTCCAATTCTCAGGATTGTCTACAAGTCCCGCTTTCACAGGATTCAAATGGATATATCGCAATAAATGCGTCAGGTATTCATCTGTGTCAATACATCTCGGTTGATAATCGCCTTCGTAAAGGTGGCCGGTTCTTCTGTATTGATTGTTAAACGAACGAACGTATGAATTGGAGAAAGCCCTCATCGTTTTTCCAAAGTCAATGAGATTCTGAGGGGTGACAAGCAGGTGGAAATGATTCGGCATGAGGCAATACGCGATGGTCTCGACTCCCGCGGGATCAAAGGATCCTGGCAGTTTCCGAAGGAAGAAGTCGTAATTTTGTTCCTCTAAGAAGATCTTTTGCCTGTTATTCCCACGGTTGTAGATGTGATAGTACGTACCTGGCTCGATTTTTGGTTTCTTGCTAGCCATAGGAGAAAAATGCGTGCTGACTCATGTTAGAACTCCGACTTTCCCCGCACACGCCGCGCCATAAGTCGGAGTTCCTACACCTTCCTCCCCTTCAACACCCTCGTCCAGTGTACGATTTGCTTTTTGACTTCCTGCGGTGAAGTACTGCCGTCAGACTTCTTCTGCTCAACACTCTTGTGCGGAAGGATGTAGTCGAAGATGTCGGGTTCGAATGCCTTGGAAAACGAGTGCAGGGTATCGATGTCAAGGTTGCCGAAAAACATGCGGCGTTCCATGCAATGAGAAACAATTTTTCCTGTAATCTCATGCGCTTCGCGGAACGGAATGCCTTTTCTCACAAGATAATCCGCCATGTCCGTCGCCGTGAGGAAATCTGTTCGCAATTCCTCTTCCATGTGTTTCTTGTCGAACGTTGTGTGAACGAGAACATGCGAGAAAATAAAAAGGCACTGCCGCGTGGTGTTCACAACGTCAAACATGACCGCCTTGTCTTCCTGCATGTCCCGGTTGTACGCGAGCGGGAGACCCTTCATCAACGTCAGCAGGCTTACCAGCGAGCCAATCACGCGCCCGGTTTTTCCACGAACCAGCTCAACCATGTCCGGATTCTTCTTCTGCGGCATCATGCTGCTGCCCGTCGTGTAGGCGTCGCTGATATGGACGAAATTGAACTCTTTGCTGGACCATAACACGAGCTCTTCGGCGAAGCGGCTCAAATGGATCATCGTGATGCTCGCCGCCGCCACAAACTCAAGCAAATAGTCGCGGTCGCTCACGGCATCAATGCTGTTTTCGACGATCCCGTCAAAGTGCAGTTTCCTTGCAACAAGATGACGGTCGATGGGAAACGATGTTCCCGCAAAAGCCGCCGCCCCGAGAGGCGATTTGTTGAAGCGCTTTTTGCACTCCTGCATTCGCTCGAAGTCCCGTTCCAGCATGGAAACGTACGCAAGGAGATGATGCGAGATCATGACGGGCTGAGCGCGCTGCACATGTGTGTACCCGGGCATCAACACGCCGAAATATTTTTCCGCCTTATACAACAAAACACGTTGCAGTTGAACGATGAGCTTGCTGATTTCACGGACTGCTGACCGCAAAAATAGCCGCTCATCGAGGGCAATCTGGTCGTTCCTGCTTCGTGCCGTGTGAAGTTTCCCACCCAGGGCTCCAATCTTCTGAATGAGCCTCTGTTCGATGGCCATGTGGATGTCCTCAAACTCTCCGGTAAGCCTGAATTTGCCCGTTTCAATTTCCTTTTGGATTCCCTTCAGTGCAGTCCTGATCCTTCTCGCCTCGGAAGCCGTCAGGACTCTTGTTGCGGAGAGCATTTCCACATGAGCGATGCTTCCGGCGATATCTTCCTGGAAAAGTTGTTTGTCGAGGTCGATGGAAGAGGAGAATTTTAGGGCGATTTCTGCGAGCGGTTCTTTAAACCTGCCGCTCCAAAGCGCTTGGTGAGCCATAAGAAATAGTCAGATTAAATGATTGAAATTGAGGTTGAGAACAGTCAAGCGGCTTGAAAGATAGCGAAAAATGGAGCGAGAGAAAAGAGAAGCGAGGCTATTTCGATTTTCCACCGGGGGGGCTGGTCGCGGCAGGCGGTTCTTTTTGTTCGGCGTACGTCCTGAAGAACTCTTCAAGCCCCTTTACGGCTTGTTGGGCAATTTTTTGGCGAAAGGTGTCGTCGATCAGGAGCATTTCATCTTCGGGGTGAGAGACAAACGCGGTTTCGAGAAGAACATTCGGCAACTGTGTGGGCGCGTTCAATGCAAAATTAAAACTTCCAATAACTCCGAATTGTTTCAAGCCGAGCTCCAGCATTTTATCATACATGATATTGGCCAAGGGTTTGAATCCGATGTACCTGTAGTAGGTACTCGTTCCCTGAACGTTCAGTGGGTCGGCGAGCTCTCCGGTTGAATTACAATGAATGCTGACGAGCACGTGTGCGCCGGACGTGAGCACTTTTTCTGTTCGCTCCATCATGGTGGGCCCTTCGCTGCCCGTGCGCGTCATGACTACGCGAGCACCTTTCACTGTTAACAGTGAGTCAAGATGTTTTGCCACGGCCAGGGTGAGGTCCATTTCCAGAGCGCCGGTTGCGCCGAGAGCGCCGTTGTTATCACCTCCATGCCCGGCATCAACGAGAACGGTTATGCCCTTAAGCACGGAATCCTGAGAAACGAACACGGGCGGGCGTCGTACCCGGATTCGTAAATTCGAGCCATTGTTGTAGTCAATATCGTATCCCCAGTGCTGACGATGATTGAGCGCAATCGTGAGCCGGTATTGGTCGTGCGAGATCTGATTCCACTTCACGCTTTCAATTCCTTTTGCAGAAAGGTGATGCGTGATCCAGTTCGTGTTGGATGTCGCACCGTAGACATCGACAAGGATTGCGTTCGGGTTGACCTGTTGGTCGCTGGTAAATGGGAGTTTCTGAACGAGCGAAACCGTAACGACATCGTAAGAATTATTCCCCGTAGCCGAAATCGACCCTGCCAAGGAATGCGGCATTGGAGTATCAAGAGGCAGCATACGTGCAAATTCCTGCGGCAACCATGCTTCCATTGATTCAGAAAGCCGTACTCGATACTGCTGGCCCACTTTTCCGGTGACCGTGACAAGAACGCCGGCAGGGATGTAACCGAGTTTGGCTCCTCCAAGGCGGTCCGTGCCCAAGCCGGCGTTGAGAAATGGCCTTCGTCCGACAACCTCGACGACGCGCGGGAATGAATCGGGAAGCATCCAAACCCTGCCCCGCGAAATCGCTCCTTCGCTGCTCCAAAAACTCTTTTTCAAACGGAACTCGACCGGAACACCCCGCGTCTGATCGGTTTCACGAACCTTGTATCTGCCGACATACACGCCCTCGAGCCCGCCTGCCTCACGGGAAGGCAATTCCCTCATCGGCATTCCTGATTCGACGTCTTCAATGTCGAATGTCGCTTCGTAACCCGGGCTCCCTTTGAAACGAACCTCGAGAATATCATCTTTGTTCAGCCACACATCCTGAGATGGCTCCATCATGATCGAATCGATCGTCAACGTATCCCTGGAAGAAGTCTTTGGAGGTTCGCTTCGCAGAAAAAACATATCACGAACGAGGGAATCGCCCGTTTCCGACCTTACTGCAATACGAAGAGGGTTGACGCCGACGGCAAGAGGCAACAAGCCAACAAATGCGCCGCTCGGATATACTTTTACTTCCTTCTCGTTGATAAATGCCTTTGCGGTAGGAAGCGTACTGGCAGCAATGCGATGGCGGCTGAAAGACGTCAGAATGGTATCCGCACTAGGGATGACCACGCGGAGGAACAACGTGTCTGCCTGTTTGAGGGAATCAGCTGATGTTTGTGCCCTCAAGGTCGCGACTGGGAAGAATAAAAGCGCGAAAAGCAATAAAACTGGCCGGCTCATCGTAGTTCAATCAATCAAGAAAACTCCACAAATTCAATAAAAAAGCCGATGTCAAAAGGAACAACATCGGCTTTCAGGAAACATTCTCGTTTAATCTAACTCGTACGCTTTTTGACAAGCCTCTTTTTCTTCAAGAGTCCGTTTTTGTTCACCTGATAAAATGTTTTCACCGGAAGTCCGAAAATCTTGATGAATCCAACGCTCGCCTTGTGGTCAAATTGATCTTCCACAGTATAGGTGGCGAGTTTCGTGTCGTAGAGCGAGTTGGGTGATGTTCGTCCGGCAATTTCCACCGTTCCTTTGTAGAGTTTCACTTTGACGATGCCGTTCACAGTTTTCTGGGTTTCGTTGATGAATGCATCCAGAGATTTTCGCAGCGGAGTGAACCACAAACCGTTGTAAATCAGGTCCGCATAGTCGTGAGAAATTTTTGCTTTGTAATGCGAGACCTCCCGGTCTAATGTCAATCGTTCGAGCTCACGATGTGCGAAATGTAAAACAGTCGCGCCCGGCGCTTCATAGACTTCGCGGGATTTTATCCCAACCAATCTGTTTTCCACCAAATCCAACCTGCCGACGCCATTTGCCCCGGCGATTTCATTCAACGTGTCGACCAATTCGACGCTCGTCATTTTTTTTCCTCCAAGGCCGACTGGAATCCCTTCCTTGAATTCTATCGTCACGTATGCCGGCTTGGCGGGCGCGTTTTCGGGAGAAACTGTTCTTTGATACGCGTCTTCGGGCGGGGTGACCATGGGGTCTTCGAGGATTCCGCATTCAATGGCGGTTCCCCAGATATTTTCGTCTATGGAGTATGGACTTGCCTTAGTGGCATTGACAGGGATTCCGTGGCGCTCACAGTATTCGATTTCCTCTTCCCGCGACTTGAATTCCCACTCTCTGAGAGGCGCAATCACTTTGAGTTCTGGCGCGAGGGCGGAGACGGAGACCTCAAAGCGAACCTGGTCGTTGCCTTTTCCCGTGCAACCGTGCGCTACGGCTGTGCACCGCTCACGTCTGGCAACCTCCACGAGAGCCTTTGCAAGCAGTGGCCTGCCGAGTGATGTCCCCATGGGGTATGTGTGTTCGTACAGCGCCCCGGCTTTCAACGCGGGCCAGCAGTATTCCTCGACAAACTCCCTGCTGAGGTCCTGAACATAGACTTTTTTCGCGCCGGTCTTGTAGGCTTTATCTGCAATTCCGACGAGCTCCTTCTTCTGGCCAAGGTTGCCCGTGACCGTAATAACGTCGGAGTTGTATTTTTCCTGCAGCCATTTCACGATGACAGAGGTGTCCAATCCGCCGGAATAAGCAACTGCGATCCTTTGTTTTTTCAATGAGATGCTCCTTGTTCAAATCAGTGTGATTCGTTCGTCACGCCACCTGCTTCTTCATCATAAGACCTTGCAGGAGTTTCATGACTTCTTTTATTCGCTTTGTTGATGTGGGTGTAACAAGAATCGTGTTGTCGCCGGCGATCGTTCCCAGAATGGCCGGGTGATGAAGGCTGTCGATGATTTCAGCGACACCCTGGGCGCGGCCGGGTAACGTTTTGACGACAACAAGCGACTCGTTGGCGTCGATCTGCTCCATCTCCAATCCCACAAACGACTGAAGCCGCCGCTCTTCGCTTTCTACATGGACGACATACTTCGGTCCCTCCGGCGAATTCACGCGAGCGATGCCGAGGTCCTTGAGATCCCGCGAAAGCGTTGCCTGCGTGATGTCGAAACCGGCACTCTTCAATGCTTTGCGAAGGTCTTCCTGCGTCCCTACCTGCTGATGGGAGATAATCTGCTTGATCGCGCCGTGACGGCTTTGTTTATCCATATTCTAAGATACTCTCGTTCGAGAAAGCTTTGCAAAAACGCTGGACCTTCCGTCGAGTTTGAAACCAAGGACCTTTGCGAGGATGGCTTTTTGAACGTGCAGACGGTTTTCTGCTTCTTCAAATATTATGGAGTGCGTCCCTTCCATGACATCCTCCGTGATTTCCTCGCCCCGATGGGCGGGCAAACAATGCATCACAACGCAATCAGAGTTTGCGAGTGACATCAATTTCTCGTTGACCTGATATCCTTTGAACGCTTTGCGCCGAATTTTTGCTTCTTTTTCCTGCCCCATGCTTACCCACACATCTGTATACAGGACGTCGGCTTGGCGGGCGGCTTCCTTCGGGTCTTTGACAATCTCGACGGAGCCAATCCCTGATTCCTTCGCTTTTTTGTGAATCCGGGCATCGGGATAGTATCCACGAGGGGCGGCCAGAACGAACTGGATTGGAAAGAGGGTGGCGAATTCGAGCCACGAATTCACAATGTTATTGCCGTCGCCGATAAAGGCAATCTTTGCGTTGTCCCCCAATTTGCCGTGTTTCTTCAGCGTGTACGCATCAGCCAGAACCTGGCAGGGATGGGAAAGGTCGGTCAGGGCATTGACCACCGGGACTGTCGCGTGTTCTGCGAGTTCGAGTAGCGTGGAGTGGTTGAACAGGCGCGCGATAATCACGCTCGTGTACCGTGAAAGAAGCCTGGCAACGTCTTTGGCTTTTTCGCGTTCCCCGATCCCTATACTTTCCTGAGAAAGAAAAACAGGATGTCCGCCCAATTCGTGAATTCCCACCTCAAAGGAAACGCGAGTTCTGAGAGAAGGCTTCTGAAAAATGAGGGAAGCCGATTTTCCAAGCAGTGGTTTGTGGTCCCTGTTGATTCTAAGGAAATCTGTTATCGAAAACACTTCTTCGATGTCACTCTTGCTAAAATCGAGAATGGAAAGAAAGTCTTTTTTCATGAGTGCACGTGAGTGGTGCGAAGCGCGGACGAGATATCCTCTGGAATCATCTGCGTTCCAATTCCCTCGTCGGTGAAGATTTCCAGCAAGAGGGAGTGTTTGACGCGCCCGTCAATGATATGAACCTTTCGCACACCGGCTGCGACAGTATCGAATGCCGACTGAACCTTTGGTATCATTCCGCCGAAGATGGAACCCTGTTCAATGAGGCGAAAAGCTTCAGGCTTCGTCAATGTGGATATGAGCTTCTTGTTCACGAGGATTCCCTCGATATCGCTCAGGTAGACCAGCTTTTCGGCCTTCAACGCGGCAGCAATTGCCCCCGCTGCAAGGTCGGCGTTGACGTTGAATAATTGTCCTTGCTCGCCGGGGCCGACGGGAGCGATGACCGGCATCATTCCG
>JACPSI010000012.1 GCA_016193365.1 Ignavibacteriales bacterium | reverse complement strand
TTCGTGGATTCAATCTCAGTGTGACGCTGAACCCTTCGGATGTGGAGCGCGCAGACGGCTATGCAAACCTCTCGCTCGTTCGCCAGAACATGCTCCAACCGTGGCAAATACTTCGCTGGAGGGACGAATCCAATTTCTGACCAGTAGCACACTTCCCGATTAAGCGTACATGCCCACAATTGCTTATCAGGGGGAACCAGGGGCTTTTAGCGAAATTGCGGCCAGAAAATTGTTTGGCGCTCGGCTGAAATTGCGTAGCCACGCATCGTTTGACGACGTCTTTCGATCTGTTTCAAAAGGCGCTACAGGATTCGGCATTGTGCCTATTGAGAATTCCCTGTTCGGCAGTATCCATCAGAATTATGACCTGTTGTTGCACCACAGGCTTTACATTGTCGCCGAGGTTGTCCTGAGGATTCAGCTTCACCTGATGGCGTTGCCGCGCATTGGCCTTAAGGATATCACATCTGTCTATTCACAGCCGCAAGCCATTGGCCAGTGCGAGAGATTTTGCGGTCAATATCGTGGCATTTCAGGACACTGCTGGTGCGGCACGCATGATTTCTCAGGCTCGGCCTGGGGACGGTGCGGCTATCGCGAGTGCTGCGGCGGCAAAAATGTACGGTTTGCGCATTCTCCGGAAGAACGTCGAAAGCGACCACAGGAATTTCACGAGGTTTATCGTTCTCTCCAGGAAACATACTCGCCCGCGGGCGGCCGGCAAAACCTCTCTCGTGTTTGCCGCAAAGAATGTTCCCGGATCGCTCTTTCAAGCGCTGGCAGGATTCGCGCTCTATGGGTTGAACCTCGTAAAACTGGAATCCCGTCCGATTATTGGACGGCCGTGGGAATACTTGTTTTACCTTGACGTTGAAGGAAATCCCAAAGAGCAGCATCTCCGCAGAGCTTTGAATCATCTCAAAGAAGTCAGTACCTTTGTCCGCATTCTCGGAACGTACGAGAAGGGAAGAACGTACACCTCCTAGCATAAAGCCCAATGCAAATCCGCTACGTTTTTCAAGAAGGGTTTTCAGGTTTTCAGCGCGCGAAACTGTCCATGTTTGCGGCGATTCTCACCATTTGCATCTCGCTTCTCCTCTTGAGCTTCTTTTCGATTCTGCTCATTAATGCAAACCAAGTCGTTGAATCGCTGCGAGAGAAAGTTGAAATGGAGGCATTCTTGTCGGATTCTCTTCCGAAGGAAGACGCACAAAACGTCAAAGAGCGCGTTGCCGCCCTGGAGGGCGTGCGTGAAGTTCGGTTCATCTCGAAGGAAGAAGCCGCAGAAATTTTCAAGGCGGAGTTCGGCGAGGACATTTACAAGGTCCTCGATTTCAATCCGCTTCCGGCTTCCTTGAAAATCTACCTCAAAGACGGCTACAAGACAGCGAAAGCTGCGGCATCAATTCACAGTGCGGTCAAATCAGTACCTGGAGTCGATGACGTCATCTACAGGAAGACCCTTCTCGAAATGCTCGACCAGCGTGCGATGACGTTGCTCTGGTTCAGTCTTGGCGTCGGCGTCTTCATCACGATTTCCTCTATCTTTCTCGTGGCCAACACCATTCGCCTGGCGATTTATGCGAAGCGGAAGATCATCCAAACAATGAAACTTATTGGAGCAACGAGAGGATTCATCCGTACTCCTTTTTTGCTGGAGGGCTTGGTCCAGGGACTCGTTGGTGGAGTTATCGCGGCTGGCATCGTTTTTCTCGTATTCAATTATTTGGAGCGCTGGGTTTCCGTGCAACTTTCCGATTTTGTTCGCGTGCAGTCGTTCTATTATGGTGTAATAGTAGGAATTGGTAGCATTTTAGGGTTGCTCGGCAGCATGATTTCCATTCGACGGTTCATAGGAGAAAGTGTTGCCAGCTAAGGAAATGAAGATAAAACTATCAGAAATTGAGATTCCTTCAGATTCTCCATTTGTGCATGATCGGTTGAGCAGGAAAGAAAGCGCCGAGGTGCTAACGCAGTTTGTACGTAATACAAATGAATCTTTTGTCCTTGCCATTGATTCGCCATGGGGTACGGGGAAGACGACATTCATTAGGATGTGGATCGCTTTCTTGAAAAAGGAGGGATTTCAGTGTCTGTATTTCAATGCGTGGCAGAATGATTTCAGTTCCGACCCATTTATTTCATTAATTGGTGAAATCGGTAGCATGATAAAAGTGAACCCGACTAGCAATAAGATTTACAAGAAGGGAAAGAAAATCGGCGCAGAATTAGTTAGAAGAACGATTCCCGTTGCAGTGAAAATTGCCACCGCAGGAGTTCTCGATCTAGATAAATTCTCCGAGGAGGCATTGGCAAAGCTCACAGAAAGGATTGCAGCCGATAAAATTGCGGAACACGAAAAAACAAAGCTGACCGTAGAAGAATTTAGGAAAGAACTAGCTGATTTTGTCGCTTCGTTGTCAAAAACTCAAGATGAAAACAAAAGGAAGTCATTTATTTTTGTTATCGATGAGCTTGATCGATGCAGACCAACGTTTGCTATCCAGTTGCTTGAAAAAGTGAAGCATTTATTCAATGTCGATGGAATCATTTTCGTGCTAGCGCTTGATAAAGAACAATTGGCGTTATCATTGCAAACAGTTTATGGGCAGGGTATGGATGTCGACGGCTATCTAAGGAGGTTCATAGATTTAGAATATCATTTGCCCGAGCCTCCGAAAGGTTTATACGCATCGGTTCTCTTTGATAGATTCTCAATCCACGAAAACCTAGGAGGACGCAAGATCGGCAATGCAAATCTTGAGCGCGAGGATTTAGACAAGATGTTTTCGGAGCTTTTTCACCTATTTCAATTAAGTTTACATGACCAGGAACATTGTTTTGCTCAATTAAGCATTGTGTACAAAACTACTCCTTCAAATCATAAAGTATTCCCGGTATTACTATCGTTATTGATTGCACTTAGAATGAAGAACTTTTCTTTATATCGGAGGTTTGTTCATGAGGATGCTTCGCCGGATGACGTGATTAAATACCTACGTGGTTTACCTCGATCTAAGGAGATTTTTGACGTTCAATTAGGGAGCATCATTATTGCTGAGTTAATTGTGGCGAAAGGGGACCAAACAGAGATCGAGAAGTTTCGAACTCATTATTCTGGACTCATCACTAACACAAACACTCCGTCGCCAGAGAGAGAAACAGCGAAAGACATTCTTAACTTTCTTAATCGATGGTCGGGAGATACTCACTTTAACAAAGCGAAACACCTTTCGGGGAAAATCGAAATCGCTGAAAAGTTCAGTTAATTCAAAAAATCTCACGTTGCTTTTTCAGCAATTGTTTTCTAAAATTTTCCCTAGTCGTTGACCTCCCATGAAAAGTCTTTTCGCATTTTTCAGTTCCTCCATCGGTAAAAAAATCGTTATGAGCCTGACGGGCCTGTTCCTCTGCACGTTTCTGGCAGAACATGTTGCAGGGAATTTCCTTCTATTCATGAACGACAATGGCGCGATGTATGACGCCTATACCGAATTCATGTCGCACAATATCGTCATCCGGACGATTGAAATTGTGCTTGCCGTAAGCCTTGTCGGCCATTCGATCAGCGGCGTGATAGTATGGCTCAAAAACAGGCGATCACGTTCCGAAAACTACAAGGTGTATAAGCTGCAAGAGAATACGCCGCTTGCTTCTCGCATCACGATGATCACCGGAAGCTTCATTTTTCTGTTTCTCGTCGTGCATTTGCGAACGTTTTTTGTCCCAACAAGATTTGGCACCGAAGCAGTGTCACCATACACTCTCGTGGTCCAGTCTTTCTCCAATGAATGGTACAGCGCGTTTTATATTGTCGCTCTGATTTTCTTATCCTACCATTTGCGTCACGGGTTCCAATCTGCCTTTCAGACGCTCGGACTCAAGAATAAGAAATATTCGAGACTTCTGGATTGGCTCGCGGTTATTTTCTGGCTTTTGATCCCACTCGGTTTTGCCAGCATGCCCATTTACTTTGCCTTTTTTTACAAGGCAGGGCCCGCTGCATTGGTGTTAGGAGTTCAATGAAATGAAGCTTGACTCGAAAATTCCGGAAGGCCTTATAGAAAAGAAGTGGTCGAATCATCGATTTCAGATGAAATTGGTGAATCCTGCCAACAAGAGAAAATACTCAGTGATCGTTGTCGGTACGGGGCTTGCCGGTGCGTCGGCAGCCGCAACACTGGCTGAACTTGGCTATCGTGTAATCTCGATGTGTTATCACGAGTCTCCCCGCCGCGCACACAGTATCGCCGCTCAAGGAGGCATCAATGCGCCGAAAAACTACGCCAATGACGGCGACAGCATTTGGAGGCTTTTCTATGATACCGTTAAAGGCGGAGATTACCGGGCGCGAGAGGCGAACGTCTACCGCCTGGCGGAGGTGAGCAACAATATCATCGATCAATGCGTGGCGCAAGGGGTTCCGTTTGCACGTGACTATGCCGGATATCTGGACAACCGCTCCTTTGGCGGCGCGCAGGTTTCCAGGACATTTTATGCGAGAGGACAAACAGGCCAGCAACTCCTGCTCGGAGCCTATTCGGCGTTGTGTCGGCAGATTGACGCGGGGACAGTTAAATTCTATCCGCGCCGGGAAATGCTGGATGTCGTCGTGCTTGACAACCAAGCGCGTGGTGTCATCGTCCGAAATCTCGTTACGGGAGAGGTCGAATCCTATGTTGCAGACGCTGTCGTGCTTGCAACGGGAGGATACGCGAACGCATTTTATCTTTCAACCAATGCGAAGGCAAGTAATTGCACGGCGATATGGCGCGCCTACAAGCGCGGAGCATTTTTCGGGAATCCATGCTTTACGCAGATTCATCCCACGTGCATCCCGCAGGGCGGAGAGTATCAGTCCAAGCTTACACTGATGAGCGAAAGTTTGAGGAACGACGGCCGGATTTGGGTCCCGAAGATGAAGGGAGACACGCGAAGGCCGGACGAAATACCCGAAAGCGAGAGAGATTACTACCTCGAACGGTTGTACCCTTCATTTGGGAATCTTGTCCCCCGCGATGTAGCCTCCCGTCGTGCGAAGGAAATATGCGACAAAGGTTTTGGCGTGGGCACAACCGGCCTTGCCGTCTATCTGGATTTCTCCGATGCAATCAGACGAAACAGCAAGGAATGGATTGAAGAAAAATACGGCAACCTGTTTGACATGTATCATGAGATTACGTCGGTGGATCCGTACAAAACACCCATGCGCATTTATCCGGCTGTGCACTACACCATGGGAGGCCTCTGGGTCGACTACAACCTCATGAGCACAATACCGGGTTTGTACGTCATTGGCGAGGCAAATTTCTCCGACCACGGTGCGAATCGACTTGGTGCGAGCGCGTTAATGCAAGGCCTTGCAGACGGGTATTTTATTCTTCCGTACACGATAGGCGATTACCTCGCCACGAGCAAGTTTAAGCCGGTCAATACGGATCACTCGGCGTTTCTCGAAGTTCACCGGAATATTTCTGAGCACGTGAAGAACCTCATGTCGGTCAACGGAAAGCGGACTGCAGAAGAATTCCATCGGTCGCTGGGAAAAATCATGTGGGATATGGTCGGCATGGGACGGAACAAAACAGGGCTCAAAAAGGCAATCGGAATGATTTCGGATTTACGCGACGAATTCTGGAAAGACCTCAAGGTCGCGGGAACAGAAAACGACCTGAACAACGAGCTGGAAAAAGCGGGTCGGGTGGCGGACTTCCTTGAGCTGGGAGAATTGATAGCGCGCGATGCGCTTCATCGCGAAGAGTCGTGCGGCGGTCACTTTCGGGAAGAATATCAGACAAGTGAGGGAGAAGCTCTCCGAAACGACGGAAAGTTTGCATATGTCGCTGCGTGGGAGTACGCAGGCTATAATAAAAGTCCGAAGCTCAACAAAGAGCCCCTGAAGTTTGAATATGTGAAGTTGACTCAAAGGAGTTATAAATAGTTATTCGTGATTCGTTAATCGTTATTCGTTGATTTGTTCATCGTTATTTGTTGCGACCGCTCAGCTCAGGATGAAGAATAATCTGAAGAGTTTTGAGGAATTAGAATGCTGGCAAGCATGTACAGACGTGCGAAGGTTCATTAGGAAGATTGTGAAGAAATTCCCGTCAGAGGAAAAATTTTCTTTGACCGATGGAATGAACCGAGCATCACGTTCGTCGACACAGAATATTGCGGAAGGATTTGGCAGATTTCATTTTCAAGAAAACATACAATTCTGTCGCACAAGCCGAGGCTCGTTGAACGAATTGATTGACCAACTAATCACGGCCCACGACGAAAATTACATTTCAAAGGAGGAATATGAAGAGGGCAGAAGGTTGATCGAGAGGGCGGTTCAATTGTTGAATGGATATATCAGATATCTGTCGAAGGCAAAAGAAGAGCACATGAGCAAAAATTGATAACGAATAACGGATAACGAATAACGCTTTGTTTCCACCATGAACTTCACTCTCAAAATCTGGCGCCAGAAGAACAAGAATGATAAGGGCCGCTTCGCCTCGTACGAGATTCGCGATGTTTCGCCGGACGCTTCGTTCCTGGAAATGCTGGACATCCTCAACGAGGGCCTTGCGAAAAAAGGAGAAGAGCCGGTTGCGTTCGACCATGATTGCCGTGAAGGCATTTGCGGAAGCTGCGGCATTGTCATTGACGGCCGCGCGCATGGGCCGGGTCGTGGGATTGCCACTTGCGAACTGCGCATGAGAAGTTTTCGTGACGGCGCCACGATTGTTGCGGAACCCTGGAGAGCAAAGCCCTTCCCGGTCATTAAGGACCTCGTCGTTGACCGGACATCGTTCGACCGAATTATGTATGCGGGTGGTTACATCTCAACGAAGACAGGAGGAGTCCCCGACGGCAACGCGATCCCAATTCCCAAACCTGTTGCAGAAGAAGCGATGGATGCGGCGGCCTGCATCGGATGCGGCGCGTGCGTTGCCGCATGTCCGAATTCCTCCGCGATGCTTTTTGTCGGTGCCAAAGTCTCCCAGCTTGCCCTATTACCGCAGGGGCAGGTCGAGAGAAAAGAACGCGCATTACGGATGGTTGAACAAATGGACGCTGAGGGGTTCGGGAATTGCTCTAACACGTTCGCTTGTGAAGCGGAGTGTCCCAAAGAGATTTCAGTCGCTCATATAGCGCGGCTGAATAGAGAGTTTATTCGAGCCAAAGTCACATAAAAAAGCGACGCATTTACTACGTGTAATCCGGGAAATGCGTCGCTTTTGCTTTTCTATCAAAAAGGCGATTCGAGGAGAATCGCTTTTTGTTTTATTGCAGAATATAATCTTATCGTACCAACAGCATCTTTCCGCTTTTCACTGCACTGCCTGTAGTCAGTCGGTACATATACATGCCACTTGGCAATCCTTTGGCGTCGAAGACAAGTCGATGTGTGCCAGCAGATTGAGCACCATCGACAAGAACAGCAACTACCTCACCGAGCACATTGTAAACAGTTAGTTTGACAAGCGCTCTTTCCTGAAGAGAAAACTCGATCGTAGTCGTCGGGTTGAATGGGTTGGGGTAGTTTTGTTCCAGGGACGGCGAAACAGGTACCACAACTGGCTGCTCATCCACCCCGGTGGGTGTCCCCGATACCACCACCGCCCCGGTAGAAAAATCGCAAAGGAATCCTTTTTCTTCAATCGTGATCCAATTGGTATCATTTTGCTGGTACCAAGTGTATGCAATCCCCCAATATTGTTTTGCTGGATCCGGTGAAAGATACCAAAACCTACTATTGCTTTGGTCGCCCAATGTTGCCTGGATTTGGAATTGGGACTGTCCCATCCCTGTCTGCGTGCGAAACGCTTTGCCTCCTGCCGCTTCGACATTGGCTATCACGGTCGAGGAGGACGCTGCATTCTGAGGGTTCGTCAGGTTCGTCAACGACGAGAGCCATGAATACCAATCAGGGTTAAGCGAGTCTACGCGCTGTTCAAATCCACTGATTCTAATTCCGAAAAATTGCGAAGTCGACGGCGAGTGATAGTCAAATTCCCATTGTCGTCCGCGTCCGAGCGTGTCCATATCGTATGATTGAACATACTTGAGCACGGAGCCGGAAGGCAGCGACGCTGCAAGTCCGTTAGCTTCCGTTAGCGCTTCACTAAACAGGAATGGAGTAATCTTGATGAACGTCAATGCCACACCCGTTACGTTGGAACCGCTGACAACGATTGAATCCCCGAGAGCAATAACATCAGTTCCACTCTCCGGGTCGATTTTTCCATCGCCATTGACGTCTTTGGCGGCAATTGGCCAGTACGTCCCGTTGGAAACATAGGGAATCGTGAAGGTGCCGTCGCTGTTCAACTTTGTCATCATGGCGAAATCGGGACCATCATCGCCACCGTCTCCGTCACCACCATCACTCGTGATGTCGAAGGTATTGAGTCCGATGACTCCATTCTCAGGCGAGACGCCGGTGGTGCCGGAAGAAACAGTTCCACTGACAGTTGTCGAGGGGAACGAAGAACCGGTCGTGAAGTAAAACACGTACGGCGAGGCCATCGTAGAACCGTTAAGAGCTTTGGCATACATGAATGCGATGAAATATGCCGTATTCGACTGGAGCTGCACGTTGGCTTTAAATTGAGTCGCGTCGGAACTGTAATAAGGCTCTTCCGGACTCTGGATGTTCGTAAACGCGAAGTCTTCCTGCATCTTAATGGCATTCGTATCGAGTGCGGTGTTGAACGTGATGGTGATTGTCGTGGAGAGCGCAACGTTCGTTTGGTTGTTCGTGGGACTTGTCGACACAATGGACACTTGTGCCATGGTTGTGGCAGCGAGTGCCAACAACGGGAGCAATCGTAAGCAAAGTTTCATAATGTCTCCTTTTGTTACAAATAGTGAAAGCGTTAGCGGCGAAGTTGCCGGTGGTGAACTCATTGTATGAAATCTCAATCCTATGAACAAGTGAAAAATTGCTCAGGAACCGTGCATGAGACTGAGGTCACACGCCGATGAAAGGTGTCCCCTTGAGGAGAAATCTACCGATTTGCCGGTTTGGGCGATGGTTTCTTGATAATGCCTTCAATAATGGGTAAATTTTGCTGATGAAAATTTTTTGGACACTTTTGGCAGGTTTGCTGCTTTCGTCGGTGCCAGTCCTTCCACAGGACACGAAAGAAAATGCCGATTTCAAGCTTGCCGTAAACCTTTATAACGACAAACTGTTCGACCTCGCCCTCGAACAATTCCGACAGTTTGTCAATCTCTATCCCAACACGCAAAACGGCATCGAAGCCAGGTTCTACCTTGGGTTGAGCCAAGCGAAACTCGGAAAACACGAAGACGCCCGCATCACATTTCAGAATTTTGCGCTCGCATTTCAGGAACATCCAAAGGCTCCGGACGCATGGTGGAATGTCGGAGAAGCATATGTTGCGTCGGGAAATTTGCGCGAAGCGGCCATGGCGTTCGAGAGGGTCAAGACGTTTCATCCGAAGAGCAAGCTGGCGCCCTCAGCTCTTTCCAAAGCGGGCGAGTATTTTGAGAAGGCGAACGACAGGGAAAACGCAAAAAAAGTATTGCGAGCGCTGACGCAAGAGTACGCCTCCACCGATATCTTGCCGTCACGACTCAGACTTGCAGAACTTCTTACCGAAGAAGGACAATTTGACCAGGCTCGTGTCGAATGCAAAGCTGTCGCGGACGCCAGCAAAGATAGTAATGTCAAGGCACGAGCGTTGGTGATGATGGCTCAAAACCTCATCAGCCTCGAACGGACGCAGGAGGCGGAAAAGGCCCTTAATCAGGTTATCACAAGCCACCGTGGTTCGTCAAGCTATCATCAGTCTCTTCTGACGATGGGACGTTTGAAGCGTTCATCCGGAACTCTTGTTGAGGCGCTTGCCGCGTGGAGGGCAGTCACTGACGATTCCCTTAAGGCGCCCAAGAATGTGAGGCAGCACGCCCTTCTAGAGCTTGGAGACGCCGCAATTGTGAACAGGGAGTACGACAAAGCATTCGCGTATTATGATCGCGCCGCATGGCTGAACACGGACCGATCGGGAGAGGCGTATTTCAAGGCAGGAATGGCTGCGGAGCGGATGAAAGATCTAATTGCAGCGAGCGATCGCTATACACGGGCCCTTACCGACACCAGCGCCAGTTTTGACAGAAGAGCCGTTCTCATCGGGGCCTTCAAAGGAGCACAGTTCTCAAAGAATCATACCGAGGCCGTCAGAATTGCTGACCTCTTTGGCAGGGAATTTCCCTCCGATCCCATGACCGCGAGAGTTCTCCTCGAAACAGCCGATACCTACCGGCAGGAATTACAGGATCCTCATCAAGCCATTGGTCTGTATCAAGACCTCCTCGCACGTTTTCCTCAAAGCTCCTTTGTTGATGCCGCTCTCTTTGGATTGGGAGCTGCCTTTCGGCAAGGGGGCGAATTCAACCGGGCGATAGAAGTGTGGGAGTCTCTGCCAAGGAAGTACCCGAGCAGTGACTATGTCATCAGGTCAAGGCAGGAATCAGACCGGGTCCGTATTTTTGAATTGAAAGACAGGGAAGCCGGTCAGGAAAAACTGGCCCTTCTTGTGGGCGACGTCATCGAACAAAAATCAAAAGGAGACCTTGCCTTCCGGTTGGCGGATATTTACTTCCACCATCTCAAAGATTACGCGCAAGCAGCAGCGCAGTATCAGAGAGCACTTGCGTCCGACCTTGATGCACAGCGGCGACCGGCTGCCTGGTTCTATCAGGCAAAGTCGTTCGAGTACCTCTCATTAAAACAAGACACAAGGTCAAATGTAAATCAAATGAATGCGGTTGCTGCATACGACTCGCTACTGAACACGTTCCCCGCGAGTGAGTTTACCGACGAGGCGCAAATTGCGCAATTCAATTTAAAGCTCCGGCGCGCCACATCGGCAACCGAAATCCGCAGGCTTGGCACCAATTTTCTCTCGGTGTTTCCCAACGCTCGAAGAAAAGATGTCGCCCTGTTGGCCATGGCGAATTCCTATCACTCCTCCAAATCTTACGGGGACGCAGCGCTCACCTATAAACTTATTCTCGAAAGATTCCCGCAGAGCGAAATCGCCTCTGAAGCATTCTTCCGCCTCGGAGAAACACTCTTTGAAATGGGTGACAAAGACTCATCCGCCAGCGTGCTGACACAGTTCATTTCTGCGTACCCAGGCAACATGTTTAGCGCCCAGGCAGCCTTCCTGCTCGCGGCCTATTCGTCGGAGAAAGGAAGAGCGGTCGAGGCGGTCGGATGGTATGACCGTATCGAAAAACAGTACTTTTATTCCTCTTTCAACAAAGATCTGGATGCGAAAAGAGGCGATGCGTTTTATGCTGCAAACAATTTTACCGGCGCCATTGAGTATTATCAGAGACATTTGAACGGTTTGAAAAACGACTTCTTTGAACCAAGAGACGCTTCGCCCGAGTTCATGTACAAACTGGCGGTTGCGTACGACAAGGCTACAGACCGTGAGAATGCGAAGAAGTATTACGCAGAATACCTTCTCCGGGAACCTTCTTCAGAAAGAAAAGGCACGGTTTACTACGCGCTGTCACAGATTGCCCGCGCTGAGAATCGGCTGGACCTTGCCACCAAATATTTGCAGGAAGTGAGCCGTTTTGGCTCGGCGAGTCAAAGCGACGAGGTTGCTCTTGAATCCGCAGAGCTCCTTTTCCGCAATGAACAATACTCCGAGGCCATCACACGATTTGGCGAAGTTGCGGGTAAAACGAAAAACGACACCGTCCAGCAATACCTCCTTTCAAGGATTGCCGTGGGTTACTTTCGACTGGATAACGTGAAAGAAGCAGAAAAGCGAGCTGCGAACTTTATCAAATCGTATCCGTCGGCAACCTCTTATGTCGGGGAATTCGAATTCGAGCGTGGAAAGCATCACTTTCGCAGGGATGAGCTTGACAAAGCGAGGCAAAGGTTCGATGTCGTGAGGAGTCAATTCCAGAGATCGCCAGCGGTGCCCGAGGCCATGTACTGGACTGCACGCATACATGAACTTCAGCAACGTCCGGAATTCGCTGTGCAGCTGTACGATTCTATTCTGCAGTACTACCCGGCGAGCGGGATCGCCCCGAGGACACAGCTGAGCCTTGGAAACGTGTATTACAACATGGAGCAGTGGGAAGCCGCCGCAAAATTGTACAGGACAATTCTCGACAATCCGGAACGCTCGCCGGAACTTGTACAGTATGCGATGAATAACCTGATCCTGACGTACAAGGAATCCAACCTGTTCGACGGTGCCCTTGAGCTCACAAGAAAGTACATTGCCAGTTATCCAGAAGACCCTGACCTGGTTGACAAACGCATTGACATCGGCGTTTTATATCAAAAGCTTGGGTACTACGACCAGTCGATTATGCATCTGACGAACCTTTTAGAAACCGGAAACAGCCAGATTGAACCCGAACTCCGGTACTACATCGGCGAAGCGTACTTTTTTAAAGGAGAATACCAGCAGGCGATTCTGGAATTCCTGAAAGTTCCGTACCTTGTAGGAAGAACGGGCAAAATTGATTGGACGGCAACGTCGTACTACATGGCGGGTCAATCCTACGAAAAAATGAATAAGTATGACCAGGCGATGACAATGTACAAGCAGATCATCGATCGACCCGGCATCGATGTGGCGTTCAAAACAGCTGCTCAGCGCGAAATCGACAGGGTGAAATCGATTGAAAAGAGGAACTAACATGTTCAATCTTCAATCTCCCCGCCCGAACGACTGACAATGGCGCTAATGTTCGGTCGGGCGGGCAATCTACATTCTGCAATTGTAGCATGGGATACATTTTCGAACCAGAAATAGCGACAATTATGAATACGGTCCGGGCTTGCACGATCGGCGAGTCCGAAAGTATCAAATTGCGCGATGTGCTTCGCGCCGATATTCATCCGGCGATTAAAGCATATTTCAAGGCCGAGGTGGAAAAAATTCTCCAGGATGAACGAGTGCTCGAAATGCGTTCGAAAAAACTCTCGTACAGCCTCCCCGAAGTCTCAAGCCTCCAACGTCAAATCGATATTGTCCTTGTGAACAACCATAATTTTGGCCAGCAGGATTTTGATTCGCTTCTCGATGAAGCCGTCCATTTTCAGTTCAACTATCTCTGCAGGCCTCAGTGGACGCTTCTCAGCTTTATTTTTGGCACGCAGCGCAAAGTGTCAACTTCCATCATTGACAGGAAACTGAGATACTGTGTCGACTATACGTACTTTTCAGATCTGATACGCCGTTACGCGAGCGACCGGGGGCTGGCGGAGATTACCTACGAAGAGTTTAAAGCTTTGCTCACAAGGATCGACGATGAGGTCGTAGCTCAGCATTCGAGCCTGGAGCTTGCCAGGATGACGAAGGCGCTTTTTAGCTTCATCGATGCAGGGAAGCAGGTTCCGCATGACCAGTTCGATCAGCCTCGGCTCCCCGTTAATGCCGCCATCGTATTTTTTGAGGACAAGCGCCTCGAGAGCCTCAAAAACCGTCTTGAGCGCGAGCGTGACGCAGACAATGTGACAGAAGTGACGATTGCCGACCTTGCAACACTAATAGAACGCGTAAGAACTGGAAATGAAGAAGCAAGGATTGAAGCGTCGGTACAAGATTTGTTGCCGACTCTCACAGGACAGGACGCGCGCAACGCCGAGCTCGACCGCATTATTTATCGGATGGAGGACGTGAAGCCCGAGCTAAAAGGTGCGAGTCCTGAACCCGTCCCGCCGCTGCAGGAGACACAAAAAGAATCCGCGCAAGTGCAACCTCCAGAGAGTCCTGACAATATCTATGCGCGCATTTCGGGCGCGGACCGAAAATTATTCGTGAAGAAACTCTTTCGCCACGACGAAAAGGAATTCCGCCACGCCCTCAATGAACTGCGGAAGTTTCATTCCTGGCAGGAGGCCTCTCACTACCTCGACCAGCTCTTTGTGACAAACGATGTCGACCCTTTCTCCAAGGAGGCGGTTCGATTCACCGACCACGTTTTTGCCCGCTACAAGGGGTCGGAAAAGTAAAACAGCACTCCCTGAGTTGTTATCCAACTGATGTGCCATGCAATTCATTGATGAAGCGAGAATTTACGTCAAAGCCGGAGACGGCGGGAACGGTTGCATTAGTTTCCGCAGAGAAAAGTTCATTCCCAAAGGCGGGCCTGACGGCGGCAACGGTGGCCGCGGAGGAAATGTCATCATCAGGGCCGACAAGCAGCTGAATACACTTCTCGATTTCAAATACAGGAAGCACTACAGAGGAGAGAGAGGGGAGCACGGACGAGGGAAGAATCAGGCCGGTAAATCTGGAAAAGAGGAGCTCCTGAAAGTACCGTGCGGGACAATTATCAAGGATGCGGCCACGGGGGAAATCCTGGCTGACTTGATTCAACATGGGGATGAGGTTATCATCGCACGCGGAGGACGTGGCGGCAGGGGGAATTCGGAGTTTGCAACATCGACGAACCAGGCTCCAAGAATCGCCGAACCTGGAACTACCGGGGAAGAACGCGAACTTCTGTTGGAATTAAAGCTTCTGGCCGATGTCGGGCTTGTTGGACTTCCAAACGCGGGCAAGTCCACGCTGATTTCGGCAATATCCGCTGCCCGCCCCAAGATCGCAAATTATCCCTTTACCACCCTGGCGCCAAATCTTGGAATTGTGTACTACGCCGAGGGAAAAACATTCACGGTCGCCGACATCCCGGGGTTGATTGAAGGTGCACACAAAGGCAAAGGGCTTGGCATTCAGTTTCTTCGCCACATTGAGCGGACGAAGGTCCTCGTCTTCCTCGTGGATTCCACGAGCAATGACCCGAAGAAAGATTACAGAATCCTGACACACGAGCTCAAGACGTTCAACCCCGAGTTGATCAAAAAACCTCGTTTCGTTGCATTGACGAAGAAGGACATTATTGATGAACAAAGAGTGAGAGAACTGAAGAAAGTATCATTCGGAAAAGGAATGAAGGTCTTTTTGATCTCTGCGGTGGCAAGAGAAAACCTGCAGGTGTTATTGGATGAAATCTGGAGGAACCTTGAATAGGAGGAGCCACACGTGAAATCCATTTTCTTCACATGCATATTCGTCATCACGATTTCCTTTGGACAAACCAAATCATTCATGTTTGTCTTTCTGAACACGAATCCCGACCGCCCTGAGCTTCCGAAGGAAACGGTGGACAGTCTTCAGAAGGAGCACATGGCCAACATCGACCGGCTCGCGAAGGAAGGGAAACTGCTGGCCGCCGGGCCGTTTCATGGAGGCGGTGGAATTTTTGTCCTGAATACAGGCAACGTGTCCGAGGCGAACGGATGGCTTGCATCGGACCCGGCCGTTCGGGCGAAAAGATGGAAGCTTGACGTTATTCCTTACAGGCCGACGGTGGGCTCTATCTGCTCGGTCGGAGAGAATTACGAAATGGTGTCGTATAGCTTTGTCCGATATGATGCTGATACTGTGACTTCGGATGAAAAGATCAAGGAATTATGGTTGACTCATGATGAATATCGTAAGAATATCGCTCCCCGCGACAGCGTTATGGCGGAAGGGATTTTGGGAGAGAAAAAAGGGGGGATACTTGTTGTGAAAGGAACACTTGATGAGGAGCTTCTCAAAAAAGATCCAGCGGTGCAGCAGGGCGTTCTGAAACCTACGTTGAAGAGAATCTGGATCGCGAAAGGTTCGTTTTGCGAGAAATGGTGAAAATGGATGTCTTGACTAAGCGTCCATTTATAGCTATATTGTGTCTTACAAGATCGCGGGGTGGAGTCCCGCCAAACAACAGCGGGATTTCGTGGCATAAAAAGCATGCCACTCAACAATTGGTGTAGGCGCTGTTGCAAAGTTTAATCTAAGATCGCGGGGTGGAGCAATTGGTAGCTCGTCGGGCTCATAACCCGAAGGTTGCAGGTTCAAGTCCTGCCCCCGCTACAACAACAGAATCGCCCGGCCAACTGGTCGGGCGATTTCATTTTGGAGTTGAGCTTTCTGAACCGTCACCATTTCTCGCAAAACGAACCTTTTGCGATCCAGATTCTCTTCAACGTAGGTTTCAGAACGCCCTGCTGCACCGCTGGATCTTTTTGAGAAGCTCCTCATCAAGTGTTCCTTTCACAACAAGTATCCCCCCTTTTTTCTCTCCCA
>JACPSI010000159.1 GCA_016193365.1 Ignavibacteriales bacterium | reverse complement strand
TCAATCAATGGAGTGAGGATTGATTCTGCGTTCACGAAGACTGCCGCTTTTCAATTCTCCGCCCAATCGTTCCCGGCAACCCTTGAACCCGGCGATACGATCAAGGGAACAATTACTTTCTATCCGCAAGTCCTGGGAAGCCAATGGGACACGCTGACCTTTGTGAACAATTCTCCTCAGCCGGTGGTCAGGGTGACGCTGACAGGGAACGGCAGCGCGCCTGTCGGGGTCGGCAACGTTGCAGATGTCGTGCACCGTTTTGACCTGCTTCAGAATTTCCCCAACCCCTTCAATCCGTCTACGAGGATCGATTTTCAGATTGCCGAGACGTCACCGGTGCGCTTGGAAATCGTCGATATGCTCGGCAGGACGGTTCGTATTCTTACCACAGGAATGTTTGAACCCGGAAGTCATCATGTTGACTGGGACGGCACAAACGACGAAGGACGGATGGCGGCATCCGGCGTGTACTTTTACAGGCTAACTGCGGGGAGTTATCTATCGTCCAGAAAAATGATCCTGCTGAAATAACCAGAGTTGTGCGGTCTATCGGCAGGTTTATAGGATTTATCTTCCTCGCCTGCACGGCCACCTCCTGCACTCCCGAGACCGCCGAAACTCCAACCCGCGGAAATCTGCATCTGCTCATCGGCGAATCCGTCGCTCCGGCGATCGTGTATCAGGTAAACCAGTTCTTGGACTACTACAGGCAAAACGGCGCAAACATTACGTTTTCATCGATTTCCTCGGATGACGCTCTTCGGCGCTTTGTTTCCGACACCACTCGAACAGTTTTCGGGACGCGTGCATTAAGCTCCGCGGAACGCGAGGCTCTCGAAAAAGTGCACGGTTCGTTTTTGGAAATGATTGTGGCGTACGATGCCGTCGCCGTTGTCGTCCATTCGACAAATCCCATCACGGGAATTTCCCTCGATGAGATTCGCGGCGTTCTTACAGGAAGGATCAAGCGGTGGGAGCAACTCCAATCTCGAAAAACAAAGCAGGGAAGTATTCTCACTTATCTTCAGGATTCTTCCGACATTTCTTCGTACCTGACGACCCGATTGTTGATGGAGTCGGAGCCTGCCCTAAAATTTCTCCCTTCCGGAACATCATCAGGTGTGCTCATTCAGGAAGTGGCGAAAGAACCATCCGCAATTGGATTTGTGGGGTTAAGCTGGATTGATTCCTTGAAGGCTGACGTCAAAATCCTTGAGGTGAGCGCCACATCGGCCGAAACAGATACATCGTTCAGACCGCCCGCAGGTTCTTTGGGAAAATATTTCTCGCCCCATCCCGCCTACATTCATCAGAATTCATATCCCCTCAAACGTGCAGTCTACATGTATTCAAAATCACTTGGCGGGGACCTCGCATCAGGCTTCAGCGGTTTTGTCGCAACTTTTGAGGGACAGCGTATTTTTCTCGATCACGGATTAGTCCCAGGAACGCAGGAGATTACGCTCAAAAAATCCCGATAGAGAGATTGATTGCCCCGGAGAGAAAGGAACTCCTCTCGAAGTCTTAGTAGTCGAAGCCCAGCGAGAAGTAGTAGACGGGAGCGGAGAACCCCTGGAGGTTGAACCGCCAGGCAACATCGATGCGGAGGGGTAATCCGAGAAACGCCAGGCGAGCGCCGAAACCGGTACCCATGAGAAGGTCTTTTGTCACTGATGCGCCGTTTCGGTCTGTGGTCACGCCCTGCCATGCTTTTGTGTCCGTCCAGGCTGAACCGATGTCAAGGAATGCCGTGCCGAGAATATTCTGGAACCCAATCGGCAGCGCGCCGAGAATGAAATAGCGGACTAGGGGAAACCGGAATTCAATATTCGTCAACGCGAAATGGGTTCCGTTTTTCGCATTGTAGTTAAACCCGCGCATCGGGAGCACAGGTGTAAGGAACAAATAGTCTTCGATGTTTTCGATGGGAACCGTGCCGCTCGTGCCGTCAAAGCTCCTATTGATCCAGCCTTCGGTCCCTCCGATGAGAAAGCGCTGTGCATTCTGTCCGACACTCAACCCACCCGTCACCCTGAAAGCAAGGACATAATCTTTCCAGAATTTGTTGTAGTCTCTGTAATCGAATGAAAACGTCTGGATATCAGGAGACGCCGCGCCGAGTTTGGGGGTTCCATAAAATGTAAAGTTGAACCGCGAGCCGTTGCTCGGGCCAAACCATGCGCCGGACCACAGCGAATTATCGCTGACGTACGAAACCTCCGGCAGCAGGAATGACCGTCGCTGCTGCGTCTCGAAAGGATTATCGAGGTTGTCGCGGGACAGGTTCACCCATAGGCCTGAAAAATCAATCCGGTTAAACTTGTCGACCGGATAGGATGCCGTGATCCCTACTCCCCATGCCCGGAAGCGGAAGAACTCATCGCCGAGGAAAAGAAACCGCGCGTTGTGAAACCCGTGGAAACCGTAGTCGATCCGGTCCGGCAGATACCAGTATGAAAGACCGTAGTTGCTGTTCTTCAGGTCCAGATACAAATCCGTCTGGAATTGAATGCGGTGGTCTCCAAGCATGTCGCTGAAGGCCATGATGGTCGTTCCCTCAAGACCGTAGAAGGTGTTATACCCAGCGTTCCCGTACACAAGGTCGGGTGTAAAATTCAGTTTATACTTTCTGGGAACATAATTGCCTTCACGGTCCCTCGTGCTCGCATGGTCCGCCTTCGGGAACGAAGCAACTGTTCTGTTGGTGTCTCTCATTGCTTCTTCGGTAAACACAAAGCCCTGCAGGTCGACTTTATGTGCGTCGCGATATCCCACTTCCGAGATGCCGGTGTCGGAAACAACAATGACATTCTGACGAACCGTCACGGTGTCAGTCGGTTTCACGGTCTGCACAACAGCCCTGGGTTTTTCATCCCGCCGCAAATCGAACTTTCGCTTGAAGTACTCCGTCGTCTCAAGCTCGGTCACGGTCAATTTCCGTTCGAGAGGCCGCGTCATGAGGAAGATGTCGAACCCGGCTTCGTTGAGCGAAGCAAACACGAGCTTGGAACCGTCGTGGGAGAGGGAGAGCTGGTACACACCCGTCAACGAATTCGTGATCGGGATGTCCGTACCCTTGTCGATGTCATGCAGGTACACATTGTTGATACCGTTGCGGTCTGAGATGTACAGAATTTTTTTGCCGTCGGGGGAAACGACCGGCGAGGATTCGAGGCTCTTCTGCAAATCTGTCACCCGCCGGATAGCGCGTGATTGGACGTCGACCGAATACAGATCGCGCTGGTGGAAGTCGAATTTCATCATTTCAAAGTTGGCCGGAACGGCGGAAGGGTCGGTATAGTCCTTTCTGTCCGAAGAGAAATACACGGTTTTTCCGTCCGGAGTGAACACAGGGTCGAAGTCCGAAAAAATATCGTTCGTCAGGTTGGTCAGTTTCCCGGTTTCGAATTCATACACGTAGATATCGGACTGCGGAGCCTTCATGCCGACAAACGTCAGTTTTTTGCTGTCCGCCGACCAGTCCACGGAAAAAATTGCGTCAAGGTCGAACGCTATTTTTTCGTTATCGCCCGATTCGACCTCGACCACCATGATGGCATCATGTTCGCCCGCCTTCACTGCCAGGGCAATTTTCCTGCCGTCCGGCGACCATGTCAGGCCCGGCGTCAGAAGGTGAAGCTCTTCAAAATCTTTTGTGCGCTGGCCACTGACAAGTTTGTCGAGAATTTCTCCGTCGATGGCGGACATGAGATAAATGTCAAAGTAGTCGTTACGGTCGGATAAGAAGGCGATCTTGTCTCCCTGTGGAGAAATAGCGGGGCTCGTGTTGTAGAAATTGCCGTCTTTCGTGTGGTTTGTCAGGCGCTTTGCGTAATCTTCGGGCTCTTCCCTCTTCGCCACATCGGGCCAGTACAAAACTTTTTGCTCCTTTTGCCATCTCTCTGAAAGCTCCTTCACCGAAAGTCCTATCGTCGACTTGAATCCTTGTTCAATGCTCCGCGTTCCCTTGATGCGATTAAGGATTTCAGATATTTTTGGCTCGCCGTACTTGTTGGCGATGTAATACCACACAGATTGTCCGCCGCGATAGGCAAAGTAGCCGCCGAGGTACTCGATAGGGGGCAGATAATTATGAATGGTCGCATCGCGCAGAAACATATCCGAATTCGTATCCCATTTCAGCGCCGCATACTCGGCGAGGCCTTCGTTCATCCACAACGGAAGCTGCACGGGCGCTCTGCTGGAAATCAGCGACTGGATCGTTCCACCGTAGAACATGTCGTTGATGACCGCGTGTACAAGCTCGTGGTGGATCACATGGCGGAACATGCCGTAATTGCCTTCGAACGGAAGCACAATGCGGTTCTTGAACAATTCCGTGACCCCGCCGATCCCTTCTTCCAGATACTCGTCAATGACGTTCGTTTGCTGGAACTCATTGTGCGAGTTGTGGATGATCATCGAGATTCTGTTGTTGATGTCGTACCGGAGGAGTTTTCGGATGGAGGCGTAAGCGTCCTCACACGCGTTGGCAGCAAACTCCGCAAGCTTGTAGCCGTCCTGGGAATAATAAATGTCGAAGTGGTCGGTCTGGATAAACTGCCACTCAAAATTTTTGTATTGGACCTTGTTCTTGCCAAAAACGGAATTCTGTGCTACGGCCGGAAGCGTGAGGGACAACAGCATTGCTCCAAGGAGAAGGATTCTCCCCTTGTGACTCTTCGTAAACTGTCGATAGTCAATCATCATTTTCATGGTAGCCAAAATGGCCGGAAAAAGCAATCGGAAGCCGTGAGAAAGAGGCAAACGTCATGCCGCATTTCAGTTCATTTTCTGCCTGTGTTTTTCTTCCTTGATTGTCCGTAGCACAAAGTCGATTTGCCTCTCCTCGGGGTTCACCCTGACAACTTTAACGTACACACTGTCTCCTAAACGATACTTCTTTCCGGTGTGACGACCGACAAGCGCGTAATGTTTTTCGTCGTACATGTAGTAATCGTCTTCCATGTCACGGACGTGAACCATGCCCTCCACCAGCAAATCGTTGACCTCGATGAAAAGCCCGTAGCGTGTAACGCCGGAGACGACGGCGTGAAATTCATCGCCCACATGCCGCTTCATGTACTCCACCTGAATCACTTTCACGGCAGCCCGTTCTGCCTCCATCGCACGACGCTCCATCTCCGAAGACTGCTTTGCGACAAATGGAAGTCTTTCACGGTAACCCTCTCGCTCTTCCATCGAGAGGCTGCCTTCATAACTCTTCAGGAGCCTATGAACGACCAAATCAGGATAACGCCGGATGGGAGAAGTAAAATGTGAATAATAGTCGAACGCGAGGCCGTAATGGCCGATGTTTCGTTCCGAGTAAATCGCTTTCGCCATCGTGCGTAAGGCTACTTCATTGATGACATTCTCCACCTCGCTTCCTCGTACCTGCTCTAGAAGTTTTTGCAGGTCGCTGGAGACAACGCCGCCGTCGACATTCAGTTTATATCCGAACTTTGCGACAAACGCCGCAAGCTCCCGAATCCGCTCGGGGTCCGGAGAATCATGGACGCGGTAGAGAAACGGCTTCTGATGCTCCTCCTTTTTCGCAAACCCGATGTGTTTCGCAACGACACGGTTGGCAAGAAGCATGAACTCTTCCACAAGGCGGTTGCTTTCCGCACGTATTTTCTTGATGATTTCAGAAGGTTTCCCCTCGGCATCAAACCGGAATTTCGCCTCCGCCGACTCGAAATCAATGCTTCCTTCTTTCATGCGTTTCTTCGTCAGTGTGGAACTCAGGTCGTACATCTTCAACACGATTTCATCCAATCCGGTTTCGCCCGACGCCTTTTTCTTATCCAGAATATCCTGGACTTCCTCGTACGTAAACCGCCGTTTACTGCGGATGACCGTCTGACGGATTTGATAATCTCTGACTACTCCTTTGGGCGTCACTTCCATGAAAACAGAATACGTCAGTTTGTCTTCGTCGGGCCGTAAGCTGCAGAGGAGGTTTGAAAGCCTTTCCGGCAGCATCGGGATGACTCCGTTGGGGAAATACACGCTCGTCCCCCGCTTGAGAGCCTCGGCATCGAGCGCAGAACCTTCGGTGACGTAGTAGGAAATGTCGGCAATATGGACGCCGAGCCAATAGTTCCCCGCCGGCAGAGTTTTGAGCGAGACGGCATCGTCAAAATCCTTGGCATCTTCAGGATCTATGGTGAAGCAGATGTCTTTCCGGAAATCGAGGCGTTTGTGTATTTCCGACTCAGGAATCTCAACGCCGATCCGGTCCGATTCCTCTATCACTTCGTCAGGGAATGACATCGGCAGGTTGAATTCCCGCGCGACTGAGAGAATCTCCGCGGAAACCTCCCCCGCTTTGCCCAACACCTCAACGATGGCTCCTTCGGGATTAAAGTGGCCCTTCCCCCACGACTGAATTCCAACCACAACCTTGTCGCCGACATTGGCTTTCCCGATGGCCTCTTTGGGGACAAAAATATCCTTGCCAAATTTTGAGTCGTCCGGAATCACGGTGTAAGCATTCCCCCCTCGCTCCAGTGTTCCTACGAGTGTTTCACGGGCCCGCTGAACAACGCGAATGACTTCGCCCTCGCGTTTTGCGCCGGTGTCCTTCCGCTTGGAGCTCTGGGCAAACAGTGAGACTTCGACAGTATCCCCGTGGGATGCCAGGCCCAGGTCGCGCGGTGAGATGAAGATCTCCTCGCCGGTTTTCTCCATGACGACAAATCCCGACCCCTGCCGCGTAAGCCCAAGTTTACCCGTCACGGTTTGTGGAACGAACAAATGACTATATTGCTTGCCTTTCACGCGACTCACCTGCTGTTTGTCCTGGAGGATGCGCAACGCTTGCTTCAGGGAAAGATAATCGGCATCGCTGCGAATACCAAGGCGGCGGGCAAGTTCCTTGCTCTTGAACGCTTCGTTCGGGTAGCGTGCCAGAAAGGTGAGAATCTTATGCTGGAGTGAATCGAGGGAGTTCAAAACTTTCAGAAGTTAATACGATACAACAGTCTTGCACCCTTCGAAGATCTTTCTTCGAAGTTTTCCAGGCCTTCCACGCGACGCTCGAGCGTCAAGACAAGATTTCGCCACGTTTCCGTCCCCAGGATGCTGCTCATAGGGAGTTCAACGCTGACGTTGGTATTACTGATATTGTTCAACACCCGGCCCCCGAACCGAACCACGGCATCACCTATTTCACCCGAGAGCCGCACATCGGCTGATTGCTGGAAGGATGCGCCGCCGTAGTACAAGACGTCCAACGACACACCGGTTTCTTTTCTGATATATTCCCGTAACGGAGCCGACAGCACGCCCGACGTAAGCCCGATTAGGTTCTCTCCGATGAGCTTTTGACGGCCGGCGCTGGTGAGTTCATCCCTAAATTGACCGCTCAATAGAAAGGCGATAGCATCTGATTCCGTGTCGGCGCTGGTTGGTTTCTCGAACTTTCCGTTTCTTTCAACTTCAATACCAAATTCGAGTCTCGGCTCGTTTCGCGTTCCGGTGATCTCAAGTGTCACCAGGACTTTTTCATCCCGGCCTTCCGACGTTTGTGCAGAGTCGCCGAACAACGATGAAGTCTCCAGTTTCCGATGGACGCCCTCATATTTGCCGGAAATGTTGAGTTCGGGGTTCAAAGGATCGCCGGTGAAACGCAGCTTACCGGTCGCATCAAAACGTTTGAAATAATTGTAATACGACCGATTACCCACTTCCACATCGCCGCTCAATCTCGCCTGTGGTCCGTTTTTCTCGAACGCCAGACGCCCTTTAAGGTCCGCGAACAATTCTTCGTTCGTTATGGGATTGACGATCAGTCGTAACTGAGTCGGGCCCTGAGCTTCGAGGATGAGGTCGTAGACGATATTGTCAAGGAAAGATTCCTGCTGGTCGCCGATTTTGCTTTCCCTCTCATCACGTGCGTTTCTGTCTGCCGGACCCGCCAATGAACCATTGACTCCAACCCCGGACGTATTGAGAGCAAGCAACGAACCGGGCCTTTCGTTGTTCTCCATGATCGAACGCTCCTGCGGCTTCGACCTTGAAGTGTCGTCGAGGAACGAGATCGCAATGTTTCTTGT